>JAAYUJ010000600.1 GCA_012517775.1 Deltaproteobacteria bacterium | reverse complement strand
CCCGCCCAGACGGTTGTCGCATAATTGGCACCCATGGCAATGAACGCGCCCGCCAGGATCGCCAGGGCAAACATCCGGTAAGGACCCAGCGCCGCCTTGGCGATGCCGACATTCTCTGCTTTGGTCGCCATGTCCTTGGGCATGAGGGCATCAAATGAGATTCCATTGCTCATGTCATTTCCTCCTCACTTGGTTTACGCCGCTTTTTCAAGGGTCACGGCACAAACCTTGTACTCTGGAATCTTTGCGATGGGATCGTGTGCCGGGTTGGTCAGGATATTGGCACAGCTCTCAACGAAATGGAACGGCATGAAAACCATCCCCTGTCTCACTCGTGTGGTCAGGTCAACCCTAACCAATACCTCCCCCCTCCTGGAAGACACCCTGACCGTGTCGCCGCTCTTCACCCCCAGCGTGCGAGCATCCTGCGGGTTGATCTCCAGGAACCCTTCCGGCATCTCTTCATGAAGGGATGGCGAATTGCGGGTCATGGTCCCGGTATGATAGTGGACATGCACCCTCCCGGTAGTCAACCAGAAGGGGTAATCGACATCCACAACTTCCGCCGGCGGTTTGTATTCTATAGCGTGAAAAAGACCCAGCCCCCTCGAAAAGCGGCCGGCGTGCAAAAACTTTGTACCTGGATGCTCTGAATTGGGACACGGCCAGGAAAGACCATCCCCTTCCAGACGATCAAAGGTGATACCGCCATACGATGGCGTCACTTGCGCCACTTCATCCAGAATAGCAGCCGGCGACTCGTAGTTCATTGGGTAGCCGAAACGGGTGGAGAGATCTTGGATGATCTCCCAGTCTGCACGGGCTTGCCCTATGGGCTTGATGGCCTGCCGCACCCGCTGCACGCGCCTTTCCGTGTTGGAGAAGGTCCCGTCCTTTTCCGCAAACGATGCGCCCGGCAGTACCACGTGGGCCAGTTCTGCAGTGGGTGTGAGGAAGATGTCCTGCACCACGAGCAGTTCCGCACTTCGGAGGGCCTTTTCCACATGATGGATGTCGGGGTCGCTCACCATGGGGTTTTCCCCAACCACATATACCGCTTTTACACTTCCTGAGTTCAGCCCCTCCAGGATCCCGGGAATCGTCAACCCGACCTTGTCGGAAAGCTTCGCATTCCAGACCTTCTCGAACTTCTCTCTGTTCTCAGGTACATTCACCGCCTGATAACCGGGGTAGACGTTGGGAAGCCCTCCCATGTCACAGGCACCCTGAACGTTATTCTGTCCCCGCAAAGGATTGACCCCCGTTGATTCCCGGCCGATGTGCCCGGTAAGCATGGCAAGATTGGCCAGGGACTTGACATTGTCGACTCCAGTGGTGTGCTGGGTTATCCCCATGCAATAGACGATGCTTGATGCTCGAGCCTTCGCGTACCACTCGGCCATGGTGCGAATGTCTTCAACAGATACCCCCGTGATTTCAGCGGTGCGCTCCGGAGTATACTGCTCGACCACACCACGCAGTTCCTCAAACCCCTCGGTCCGCTCATCCACAAACGCCTGATTATGCCATCCATTGGCAAGGATTACGTGCATGATGCCGTTCACCAGAGCGACATCGGTGCCAAGATTGTGTCGGACATGCAGGTCAGCCTGGTGGACCAGCTGTATCTTGCGAGGATCGACCACTATAACCTTTGCGCCCTTTTCCTTCGCTCGAAAGATCCGAGTCGCTACAAGGGGGTGTGAGGATGTGGTGTTGGAACCGATCACCAGAATGCAATCCGCATCTTCCAGTTCAGCAATGGAATTGGTCATCGCCCCACTGCCGAAAGCCGCGGCAAGACCTGCCACGGTGGAGGAATGTCAGAGCCTCGCACAATGGTCGATATTATTCGTACCCACAGCCGCACGAGCAAATTTCTGGATAAGGTAGTTCTCCTCGTTGGTCACTTTGGCCGACGCCAGGAAAGCCAGGCAATCACTGCCGTGAGCCTCCCTGATCTCACGAAGGCGCTTCACCGTGAAATCCAGGGCCTCGTCCCAGGAAACAGGGGTTAATTCACCATTCTTCCGGAGAAGCGGTTGGGTCAGGCGCTTGGGGCTGTGGACGAACTCGTGGACATTCCAGCCTTTCACGCAAAGCTTCCCCTCGTTCACAGGACTGGTCTTACAGGGGATCGTGTTCACCACGTGACCGTCCATGACTTCCAGATAGAGTCCGCAACCGCAGCCGCAGTATGTGCACGTGGTCAGTACCGTACGGTATTCCATAGGGGCTCCTCTCAGTGTTGCAGGTCTTCACCGAGGATTTTGAATGACGGCCTGGTCCCAGCTTCACCGTAACCAGGCCTATAGTGGAACTCCTCTTCGACGATGTCCGCGATCTTCTTGTAGAGGGTCCGCAGGGGGATGTCCGCGGGACAGACCTCGTTGCATAACCCGCAGTCGATACATCGCCCTGCCATGTGGATGGCCCGCGTCAGATGGAAGATCGGGTTTTCCGCCGGCAGGCTTCCAATGGCAAGAAAATCCCTGCTCTCCAGCGTACAATCCTTGCAGTAGCACATGGGGCAGATGTTCCGGCAGCCATAGCATTTGATACACCTGGAAAATTCAGCCAGCCAGACTTTGAAGCGATCTTCGATTTCCATGGCATCGAGTTTTGCCACAGTCTGAAAAGATCTTGCCTCCGCAGGCTCTCCAGCAACGAATTCATCGGGAAAAGGCTTCAGGCACTCGCATGCATCGGCCAATTCCTGTGGGCACGCGATCCCCACGGACACAACCTTTTCCGGATTCAACTGGTTGGAGCCGAAAAGGGTCCTAAGGCCGCGTTCATCACACCCGCGAACCATAACCCCGAAAACCTCGTCGGGATAACAGCGGGCAATCCTCATCAGTTGCTTGTTCAGAGGATAACGGCTGTCCCCGGGCTTCAGCCTGTCTCCGATGACCATTCCTTCCAAGTCCTGGGCGTCAGTGAAAAGGTATGGTCCCACCTGGCCGTGCTGCTCACGAAGACCGAGAAAACCTTTGATTTTCCCCGATATCAGGAGCTGTTGAACTTCTGTCTTGATCTTTTCAACCATAAGAAGAGCCTTTCTCTTCGGTGGTCGCAACCACTGACCCAAAAACTTGACTCATTTACCGCCGAAGACCCCAGACCATCAGAGGAGCGTATGTGAAAAACATCCGTGTCCTGTATGTTCTCCTGGCACGAACTCATGCCACTTTCTTGCTTCGGGTTCCCCGAGGCACGCGAATCGACGCGGCGCGGTGGCCTTTCATGGGATTCGAAAACGCCGGACTCCGCAAATTCATCGCCGAGGATCTGGCAGGCGCCTCTGCGCCCCATGAGAATCTCCACCAAAGGCACCGAATCAGGCGGCTTCCATCCTCAGCGGCGACGGCCCAAGCGCTTTGATCTTTTCGCTGAATTCAGTGATCACCTGAACAAACTTGGGTGCCTCGGCGGAGGATACCCATTCCACCCGAAGCCGCTCAGGGTCAATCCCGGAAAATGCAAGCAGCTTCCTGACCATTGCGACCCGCTTGGCCGCATTGAAATTACCCTCCATATAGTGACATTCTCCCAGGTGACACCCCAGCACAATCACGCCGTCGGCGCCCTTGGACAGGGCACGAATCATAAGGTCCGGACTGACCATCCCGGAACACATCACCCGGACGATGCGCAGATTTGTAGGATACTGCGAACGACTGACCCCAGCCAGGTCAGCAGCAGCGTAAGCTCACCAGGTGCAAAGGAATCCCACGATCGTGGGATTGAAATCATTCGACATGGGGGATTCGTCCTTTCCTATCGATACTGTCACTGACACAACATTTGAAGATGGACACTCTCACATCGCTTCCAGAGCTGCATCCACCTGCGCCTGAAGCTGGTTGCGGGTAAAGCCGCAGACCACCACGCCCCCCTTGGGACATGTCGCGGCACACACCCCGCAGCCCTTGCAAAGCATCTTATCCACTTTGTTTCTTTTGTATATGTGCCCGTCGCGTTCATATTCCTCCAGGCTCAGCGCGTTGTATGGGCAGAGATCGACGCAGTAACCGCAGCCGTCGCACAGATCCGTAACCTGAGAAATGAGGGCACTTGCGACAAGTTTCTCCTTGAACAGCACAGTTTCGGCCCGGGATGCCGCACCCAAACCCTGAGCCTGCGCTTCGCACACTGTTGCCGGATACCTTGCCGTACCACACAGGAAAATGCCGTCCGTCGCAAAGTCCAGGGGACGCAATTTCGCGTGCGCTTCCAGGAAGAAATTGTTCTGGTCGATGGAAATGCGCATGAGGTTTGCCAGTGCAGGCGTATTTTCCGGGGCGACCAGAGGAGTGGAAAGAATCACCAGATCACAGGGGATTTCCTCAACTTCCCCCATCAGGGGCCTGTAAAGCTCAACAGCACCCTCTTTCACCACCGGTGGCCGGCCCACATCATAGACATCGAAGCGAACTCCCCTGCCCCTTGCGTCCCATAATAGCTTTTCATTTTCGGCCCCATACATCTGAATGTCACGGTAAAGAATGTGAACGTGCGCATCCGGATGCATCTCCTTGATATACAAAGCATTCTTTACAGCAGTGAGACAGCAGACCCTCGAGCAATACGTCCGCTCTGGAGACCGTGCCCCCACGCACTGAATCATGACCACATTCCTGGCGTTGAGTTCTCCACTCCGAAGCTTCTCTTCCAGCTCTATCTGGGTAATGACGTTCTGTCCGTTGTATCCAAAAAGGCCATGGGGCTGTAGGGGTACCGCTCCGGTCGCCACCACGATTGAGCCGACCATCTCCTGTATCTCCAACCCGTTCCCGTTGCGGATGCTCACCTCATAATTTCCGATGACCCCGCCCACCCCCGTCACCTCCGATTCGAGCATGGTCTTCAGATTCTCTTTCGATAAGACGAGCTGGACGAGATCTCGAACAAGATCCTCGGCTTTCTCCCCTTTTGGGGCGAGGCGGTTGATGCGGCGCAGGAGGCCTCCCAACTCAGCCTCCTTTTCCACCAGCACCACATCAATGCCCACGTCCGCCATAGCGATCGCCGCAGACATTCCCGCCACTCCCCCTCCGATGACCAGGGCCTTGCGCACCAGGGACGACTCGATGTCCTGCTGCGGTTCAAGGAAGGCTGCCTTGGCCACGGCCATGCGAATCAGGTCCATGGCCTTTTCCTGGGCGCCCTCCCTTTGCTGCATGTGCACCCAGGAGCATTGATCGCGGATGTTGGCCATTTCGAACAGGTAAGGATTAAGGCCCGCCTCGGCACAGGCACTCTTGAAGAGAGGCATATGGGTCCTGGGAGAACACGACGCCACAACGACCCGGGTAAGACCGCGCTGTTCAATGGCATTCTTAATCTCAGCAATGCCCGCCTCTGAGCAGGTATAAAGGTTGTTTTTGGCATACACCACCCGGGGAAGCGTCGCCGCATACTTGGTCAACGCTTCACAATCCAGGTAACCTGCGATGTTTGATCCGCAGTGGCAGACGAAAACTCCGATCCGGGCTTCCAGGACATCAGGTTTCATGGTCTTTTCCGTGTGTTCACTCATACCCTTGCTCTCCTTCAGGATGCGAGCCGCATGGTCCCAGAGCCCGCCAACACCTGCGCCGCCCTGGCGGCAGCACTGCTGGCCTGTGCTACTGACTCCGGAATGTCCATCGGGCTGTGAGCACAACCACAGATGAAGATGCCCGGCCTGGTGGTGTCCAGGGGGGGATAGGAGGCGGTCTTGTAGAAACCGAACTCGTTAAGCTCTATTCCAAGCAACTCGGCAACCCGCCTGGTGGATGCGCTCGGCTGGCAGGCAGTGGAAAGGATCACCAGATCCACAGGCATCTGCCGAACGACACGCTCCTTGGTGTCTTCATACCAGATGATGGGAGTGTGATTTTTGCCTTCGGTAATCTCCGCCACACGGCTCCGGATGTAGTGGACTCCCGCCTCTTTGGCACCACGGTTGCGATATTCTTCAAACCCCTTGCCCACTGCACGAATGTCCATCCCGAAGATATAGACCTGAGCATCCCTGTCGTGCTCCCGGGCGATGATCGCCTCCTTGATGGCATGCATGCAGCAGAACCCGGAACAATACTTGTTGAAGCGAATGTCGCGGGACCCCACGCATTGAATGAAAGCAAGGCGATGAGCCGATTCGATACTTTCCACCTTCTTCTGTAACACCTCCAACTCTGCCGTGGCTTTGCGGGCCGCAACGACCGCCGCAGCCCACTTGTCATATTCTTCGTTGCCCCCCTTAAACTCGCCGGATTCGTACCGCCCGTAAAACTCGTCCGAGGTCATGCTGAACTGCTTTTCATACCGCTCGAGACCCTTGACGGCCTTTTGGCAAACCTTTTCCATTTCCGGGAGAGCTTCCTGGGCGGCAAGATCGGTGACGCGGTATACATGCCCGTGGGTTGGCCCACTTGCCGATAGAAATCTCTCAAATTCCAGAGCGGTGATCACGTTGCGAATTCTCCCGTACCCATACTCGGGGATCCGGCGGGCATCGAACAGATCGTAGCCAGTTGCCGCAATGATCGCACCCACGGATAGCTCGAATATTTTGGCCTCCTGCTTGTAATCAATAGCACCCGCCTGGCATACCTTCTGACAAATCCCGCATTTCTTCCCTGGTTGGAAATTACGGCAGATGGTGGCATCAATGGTATACGCCGAGGGAATGCCCTGGGCAAAATACTTGTAGATGGCCTTCGCCTTCCCAAGACCCAAGTTGTATTCATCGGACGTGACTGTCGGGCACTTCTCGGCACATGCCCCGCATCCCGTGCACTTGGACTCGTCCACGTAGCGCGGTTTCTTGCGAACAGTGACCCGAAAGTCACCCGCCTGCCCCTCCACTTTTTCCACTTCGGAGTAGGCCAGCAGGTTGATGTTGGGATGTCGACCGACATCCATCAACTTCGGCGCCAGGATTCAAAGGGCACAATCATTGGTGGGAAATGTCTTGTCCAACTGGGCCATTCTGCCCCCAATACTGGGAAGCCGCTCCACCAGATGCACTTTGATCCCCATTTCAGCCAGGTCGAGGGAGGCCTGTATACCTGCGATGCCCCCTCCGATAACCAGAACGTCCCGGTTCACGAGGTGTTCCTCCTTCTACTGTGCCATATCGGGTCATTCCATCTGTTTCAACAGAAACGCATATATGTCCGTGATATGCAGCGAATATTCCGTATTCTGCTCTGCGCAGGTGAGATGAATACGGCACTTGGGACAGGCCGTGATAATCGTCCCCGCCCCCGCATCCTGCGCTTCCTGAAGACGCTCCAACTGAAGCGCCTTGGAACAGCTTGAACACTCCATCCACGCAGTGGTTCCGCAACATGCCGAGTTTTCGCGGTTGCGCGGCATCTCCACGAAAGGAATCTCTGGAACAAGCCCGATCAGCTCCCGGGGTGGATCGAAAATCCCGGCCTGCCTCCCGAGCCGGCATGGATCCTGGTAAGTAACCCCCCCGCTTCCGTTCTCCTGATAAGGCTTGAAAGTAATGCCGGCCCCCGGCAGCTCCCGCGCCAGAAACTCCGTAACGTGTAGCACTTCAAAAGGCAGCTCCCCAAAAACCTTCGGCATGTGCTGTTTGAAAACCGTGTATCCTTCCGGGCAGCTGAACAGGACCGTCTTAGCCCCGGAACCCCTGATCACCTCAAGATTCCAGCGGTTGAGCCGACGAAACATTTCCTCGTCCCCGCTCCAGAGAGCATCGTGTCCGCAGCAGCGTTCGTCGTTGCTGATCACCGGCTCAATCCCCATGCGGTTGAGCAGCTTGAGTACACTCCGCGGGACTTCTCCCGAGCCGACCCCGGGTTTGAGAACCACCTCGAAGTAAGGAGCGCATCCAATAAAGAAAAAGATGTCTCCCGAGGAGGCAAACCGGCCCGCATCCACTGCCCATTCCGTCCTCCGTTGCTTTATATTGCGGGCCTGGAGAGCGGCAATGGCCTGGAGCGTTCCATGATGGGCAAGCTGAGGCAGGTTGCCCTCCTTCCTCGCACCTTCCCGATGTTGACGCACAAATTCGGGAAAATCGATGGCGGCAGGGCATCGCACGCTGCATCTGGCGCACGTGAGGCACGACCACAGTTCGTGGCAATGGAGCACGGTTTCATCGCGATCCATCAGGGTCCGTTTGATCATCTGCCGGGGGGAGAAGTTGCTCATCATCCGACTGATAGGGCAACTTCCGGTACATACCCCGCATTCCATGCAGTAATCGATCTGTTCCTGAGTAATTACCATAGCTTTTCCACCAGGCTGGGTCATTGTGGATGAAAGGGTCAACCCTTCACGCAGTGGCGGAATCCACCGGCTCCAGCACGTTGCCGCCGGATTCCGCCAGAGGATTGCGCCCCAATTTTCTGAGCAGCTCGGTAAAGTCCCGCACCTCTTTCGCAAAGACGTTCCCCTCGGAGGCGGAGACCCACTTCAGGCGCAGGTAGCGCTCATCCACACCGAGCAGGCGCAGAACCTTCCAGGTCTCTTCCACCACTATCTGACACTTTTCATTACCTCCCAGGTAATTGCAGTCTCCGATGTGTCACCCGGAGACCATCACGCCGTCCATTCCCGACAGAAACGCATTGAGAAGAAAGGCATGGTTGATTCTTCCGGTGCACATGAGGCGGATGAGCCGCACATTGGGGGGATACTGCATGCGACTCACCCCGGCAAGATCCGCCCCCGCATAGGCACACCAGTTGCATGTGAAGGCAACGATTTTCGGTTCGTAGGACTCAGACATCAGCATTCCTCTCTCGTTTGTTCCGGCGATACCCCTCACCACGGAGCCGGCGGCGGGGGTGGCGCGGCAATTCCTTCCTAGAGAGCCCGAATCACATTGTTGATCTGTTTGTCCCTGAAATGAGCGAGGGACGCCGCCCCCGTCGGGCAGGCCACATTACAAGCACCGCATCCCGTGCAGATAGCTTTGTTGACCACGGCATACTTGCGACCCCCTTCCATTTCCGTGACTTTAATGGCTTGAAACATGCATGCCTTTTCGCATTCCCCACAAGCACGGCAGAGGTCCGGATTGACCTCGGTCACCATACCCGCCGCCACGATTTCCTTTTGTGAGAGAATGGGAATCGCCCGGGACACCGCACCCCTTGCCTGAGCAATGGCTTCATTGGCAAACTTGGGACCGTGAGCGAGACCGCAGAGGAAGCAACCCGCCGTCGCAAAGTCCAGGGGACGCAGCTTGATGTGCGCCTCCATGAAGAAGCCGTCCTGATCCAGTGGGAGCTTGAGGGTCTCACTCAGCTTCTTGCTTTCCATGTGGGGGCGTATTGCAGCGCTCAACACCAGTAGATCCGTGTCCAAACTGAAGGATCGGTTCAACTGGGCATCCATGACCGTCACCCGCAGGCAGTCCCCCACTGCTTCCACAACCGGTTTCCGCTCTCGCTCGAAGCGGAAGAAACGCACCCCCTGACGCCGAGCATCCCTGTAGTAGAATTCTTTGAAGCCGAAAGTCCTCATGTCCCGATACAGGACGGAAATCTGGGCTGACGGATTGATCTCCTTCAGCTTCAGGCTGTTCTTCATTGCAGCGGTGCAGCACACCCTGCTGCAGTAAGGATATTCCGGCTCCCGGGAGCCAACGCACTGGATCATCACAACCCGCCGGAAACCCTTCACCCGATCAGGCTCGGTCTCCAGCATCTTCTCAAACTCTTTCTGGGTCAAAACCCGCTGGTGTTCTCCGTACAAATACTCCTTCGGCTTGTATTCCTCTCCACCCGTTGCCACGATCACCACCCCGTGCGCGACTTCCTCTTCCACACCGTTCACGCTGATGGTGCTTTTGAAATTGCCGCAACCTCCCGTCGTCGAGACCAACTCGGCGTTAGTGTAGACAGTAATGAGCGGTTCGGCCTCAACCTGCTTGATAAGATCCTGGAGATACTGGGCAGGGCGAGCCCCCTCCTCGGTGTAAAAAAGGGTCCTCGCATTTCCGCCCAATTCTCCGCTCCGCTCAACAAGAACCGCTTCAAATCCCTGTTCAGCGATGGCAAGAGAGGCAGTCAACCCGGCCAGCCCCCCACCTATCACGAGCCCGCGTTGCACCACTTCATAACTGAAGTCATGCACGGGCTCGAGCAAACTGGCACGGGCAACCGCCATCCTCACAAGATCCTTCGCCTTCTCGGTCGCCAGCTCCGGCTCATTCATGTGTACCCATGAGTCCTGTTCGCGAATGTTGGCCAACTCGAAAAGATAGCCGTTAATCCCGGATTCCCTCAAGGTACCCCGGAAAAGAGGTTCATGCGTTCGGGGAGTGCATGAGGCAACGATGAGGCGATTGAGGCGATTCTCGTGAACCGCCTGCTTGATCACCTTCTGCTGGTCCGTGGAGCATGCAAACATGGCCTCCGCTGCAAACTCCACGTTGGGCAGGGTCCTCGCATATTCCATCACAGCGCGCGTGTCCACAACCCCCGCGATATTGATGCCGCAGTGACACACAAAAACCCCGATGCGAGGCTTCTCGCCAAGAACATCCCTCTCGTCATATACAGGCGGGGGTGTGATCATGGTCCCTCTCACCTCGGACAAAAGGGATGACGCACAGGCAGCGGCACTGCTTGCCTGCTGCACGGTATCGGGAATGTCCTTGGGTCCCTGAGTGACACCGCAGGCAAAGACTCCAGGCCTGGATGTGGCGACCACATCCATCGCATCCGTTGCACAGAAGCCGTATGGTTCCATTTCTAAACCCAGCCGATCATACAGCCCCTTTGTGGACGGGTGAGGGCATAAACCCACTGAAAGCACCACCATATCGAATTCCTCTTCTTGAATCCGGTTGCCGGAATCCGAGTAGGTGATCATGAGTCTGTCGGTTTCGGGCACGGGCACCACCCTGGACACCATGGAGCGCTCGAACCGCACACCCGTTTCGTCACGGGCACGCTCGAAGAAACGGTCGAATCCTTTCCCCTGAGCACGCATGTCGATGTAGAAGATGGCAGTCTCAATATCGTGTTCATGTTCCTTCGTGATCATGGCCTGTTTGATGGCATACATGCAGCACACCGCGGAGCAGTAGTCCTGTCCGATACTGCTGTCCCGGGAACCGACGCACTGGATCCATGCAATCTTGTGAGGGGTCTTTCCATCCGAGATCCTCTGGATATGCCCTCCGAAAGGCCCTGAAGCCGTAAGGATCCGCTCGTATTCGATGCTGGTGATCACATTGGGCCAAAGGCCATAGCCGTATTCCGGTTTGAGGCGGGCATCAAACGGTTTGAAGCCCGGAGCGACAATGATGGCACCCGTTTTGAGCTCCTCAATACGTGGAACCATCTCGTGGTCAATCGCTTTGGCAAGGCAGGCGTCGACACACTGCATGCACTCGCAACAAATCATGCAGTCGAGGCATTTGCGTGCCTCCGCAAGGGCCTGTTCCTCAGTGAGCCCCTGTTCCACCTCCTTGAATGTCTTGCGCCGCTCAAGCATGGAAATCGTGGCCATCCTGGCCCGGGCGATTCTCTCGATATCCTCCGGGACAGGCTTGAAGTTTTGCTGAGGGCATTCGGGCTTGATTCGCCCTGCAGCCAAATCCTCTCCCTTGATGTACCGGGAAATGGAGATGGCCGCCTCCCTGCCGTGTGAGACCGCACCAATGGCAACCCACGGGCCCGTCTGTGCGTCACCGCCAGCAAACACCCCTTCACGACTGGTGGCGAAAGTGACGGGATCGACTTCAATGGTTCCCCACCGGGTCAGACCGACCCCAACGGGCTCCAGGAGAAAAGACGATTCCGGTGTCTGGCCGATGGCAGGGATGATCAAATCAGCCTCCATCGTAAATTCACTGCCAGGCACGGGAACGGGGCGACGCCTTCCGGAAGAATCCGGTTCTCCCAACTCCATCGTGATACACTGGAGACCGGTAACCTTGCCGTCCCTCGTCAATATTTGCTGGGGGGCGGTGAGATAGCGGATCTCCACCCCTTCCGCCAGGGCATCCTCCACTTCGTTTTCCCGGGCGGGCATCTCGCGGCGGGTACGGCGATAGAAAATGCTCACCTTTGCAGCACCCAGACGCACCGCAACCCGGGCTGCGTCGATGGCCACATCGCCACCGCCCACGATGATCACGCGCCCT
>JAAYUJ010000599.1 GCA_012517775.1 Deltaproteobacteria bacterium | reverse complement strand
GGGTAAGGCGTGATCTCCTGAGAAGAGAAATAGCTTGCAAGTTGAACGACTATGGCTACTTTCATGAACTCCGACGGCTGAAACTGGAACCCTCCAATCTCCAGCCAGCGTCGCGATCCATTTACCTCCTTGCCTATCAACAGCACCGTCACAAGCAAAAAGACCCCCACAAGGTAAATCCATATGCTGGCAGTCTTGAGCTGCTGATAGTCCACCAATAGACTGCAGAAAAGGGCAACAAACCCGCAGGAAAGCCAGACAAGCTGCTTGATAAAAAGGTTATGAGTGGGATTGGCCTTGATCTGGGGATAAAGGGCACTATATACGCTCAGAAGTCCGACCGAAATGATGGCGATCATCACCCAGATGATTGACCAATCAAAATTCTCTATCAGTCTTCGATCCATCATACCGGCGCGAATCTCCTGCGGCGAAACTTCATGTCAAACGGAGTTCAGGGAGTCGAGGAAACGGATTCGGAATACTCACCCTTGAGATAGGCCGCTATAACCTTTTGAACCAAAGGTGCCGCCGCAGAAGACCCGTGTCCGCCATGCTCAACAAGGGCACCCACCGCAATCCGCGGCTCATTTGCCGGGGCGTATCCCACAAACCAGGCGTGATCACGCTCCTCATACCTGGCCGTCTTTGCAAGAAGCTTTCGATTCCCACTTTCGGCCAAATGGACGACCTGAGCAGTTCCTGTCTTTCCTGCCATCTGGAATGACTTATCCTTGATGGCATGGGCTGTACCTCTCGCTTCCTCCACAACCCCGACCAGCGCCTTCTGAACAATATCGAAATATTTCTGATCTATGGAGATCCTACGCTTGAGCTTGCTTTTGATTTCAGAAATCTCTTCGGTAGTGCTTCCCTCCACCCTTCTGACCACGTAGGGCTGCCACAGCTTACCCCCACCAGCTATGGCCGCATAGGCAAGGGTCATCTGCAACGGTGTTGCCAGATCAAACCCCTGTCCAATGGCGACTGAAAGAGTTTCCCCCTTCTGCCAGGGTACTCCTATGGACTGCTTCTTCCACCACGAAGTGGGAATCAATCCGGAGTGCTCGCCTGACAGGCCAACTCCAGTCTTTTCTCCAAGGCCAAATAGATTAGCATAATGGGCAATGCGGTCAACTCCAAGTCGCAGGCCGCAATTGTAAAAGTAGACATCGCACGACTCGACGATGGCCCGATGCACCCCAACAGAACCGTGGCCATGATCGCGCCAGCAGCGATATCTCCTGTTGGCGAATTCAATATATCCGGGGCAATGGAATGTGGTTTCCGGCGTGACAACACCTTCCTTGAGAGCGGCCAGAGCGACGAACGGCTTGAACGTGGAACCGGGAGGATACGCGGCACCGAGACACCGGTTGAGAAGTGGATGCTTCGGATCCTTGCTCAGTTTCAACCACTCTTCCTTCTTGAGTCCCCGGATGAATTTCTCCTGATCAAAAGTCGGGTTGGTTGCCATGGCGAGAACTGCACCGTTTCGCGTATCAAGAGCGACAATGGCGCCCGTTCGCCCCTCAAGACAAGATTCCGCAATTCGCTGCAGTTCGATATCAACCGTCAGCCATATATTTCGCCCGGGAATCGGAAGAACCTCATCCAGCAAGCGCATGCGTCTCCCGATAGCATCCACCTCAACCTGCCGTCCCCCCCTTTTCCCATGCAGATACTTCTCGAACGCGCTCTCCACCCCAAACCTTCCAATGTCCTCTCCGGAAAAATATCCCTGATATGGGTCGGACTTCAGCTCTGACTCAGTAATCTCACTGAGATACCCCACCAGGTGTGCAGCAGTCCCGTTCCACCGGTACTCCCTCTTTGGCTCAAGCTGGATGAAGACCCCTGGAAGGCGAATGCGTTTGGCCTCGATTTTCGCCAGGCAGTCACGGTCGAGATCGCTGACCAGCTTTAGAGGTACGAACCTGGGCACCTGCCTGTTCGCTTCAATCACAGCATACAACTCCTCCGGGGTCTTGTCGCAAAGCCTGGCCAGCTCATTGACCGTGTGCTCCATATCCTGTACATCTTCGCGGATAATCTGAAGATGGTAGGCAGGTCGGTTTTCCACCAGCGGGATTCCATTCTTGTCGTAGACAATCCCCCGCGGCGCCGGAATATCCTCGAGACGGATACGATTGTTTTCCGACTGGTAGCGATACCTGGCACCGCACATGACCTGAAGATGCCACATCCGGAGGAGGTAAGTAACCAGTATCAATAGCAGAATACTAGCAAGGAACAGGTACTGCCTGTGGAATCCCGCGACCTCCGCGGTTTCCCAGTGCATGAGCAGCAGGTTTTCGCCTTTCTTGCTGTTCGACCTCATGGCTGCATACCATTCATCGCGCGCTAATCAGGATGTGAGCTCATCGGAATTCTCACTGAGTCTGACGATCCTTGCACCGTTCGAGACCACAGCCCGCATCGCCTGCGGTGATATTGCATCATAGACCGGCTTCAGTACGTTTTCCTCCATGGCCTCACGGCCCGATGTCCCGATTATGGACAGGGTATATGATCAGAGGGGAGAGTATGGTCGTAAGAACTGCGCGGAAAAATAGGTTCATCCAGGTTCCCGCCTCACCGTAAGAATCTGAGGACTCAAAAAGGAGAAATATCCCGAGGACAAATGACTGGGACAACGCGCAGATTCCTACAAAAGCCATCTGATACAGAGGATTCTGAAATTCAAGCTTTTCCGATGCCACGTTGACAAGGCAGACTGCCAGGACATAGGAACCAACGTGAAAACCCCAAAACTTCCCGGACAACGCATCCAGAGCATATCCCCAGACAATAGCCCAAGCTAGGCCGGACAGGGGGGACCATTCCGCAGCCACGCCAAACATCAGAGGGAGCAGAAGATCAGCGCGCAGAGCGCTCTGGGTCATTCGAGAAACCCACTGTGCCTGCACAACGACCAGCAGAACCGTGTAGGGGAGGACTTTCGCGAAAGAAGGCCAGCGCACGAATGTTCCAGAATGATTCAAAGTATTCAGGCTTCCGATTGCCATCGAGAATGCCACGGCAGCGAGCAACCGGCTTCAGTTCCCCACCATTTTCTCGGGCACATTCGCTTCACGTTTGATAATCAAGAGCTCTTCCAGTGCACTCAGTCTCACCAGCGGCTTCACTTCAATCTTCTGGAAGAGATCCACTGGATCCTTGAATATTCCCTGCACCACCCCCAGACGCAGGCCTTTCGGGAACACGCCGTCCTTTCCCGATGTGGTGATGAGATCTCCCACCTGAACGTCCAGATTGCTGCGGACATACTTGAACAAACAGGAACTGCCGTCCTTGCCGCTGAGGATACCCCTTACCCGGTTTCTCTGGACAATTGCATCAACTGAGCTTCCCGGGTCCGTTATTAAGAGAATCCTGGAAAAACGGTCAGAGACATCGAGCACCCGCCCCACGATACCCTCATCGTTTACCACAGGCATATCCGGACCGATTTCATCGCGAAATCCCTTATCCACTATCAAGGTCTGAAACCATCCGGTCAGGTCATGGAGAACCACCTGGGCGGGAATCGTCTCGGCCTGGATTGTC
>JAAYUJ010000598.1 GCA_012517775.1 Deltaproteobacteria bacterium | reverse complement strand
GGAGTTCGATTCCCAGGTCAGCGGCGAAGGACTGCACAAAGGCGCACCTCTGGTAGCGGGCATTGTCCAAGACGATGGTGATGGGCTTCGAGCCATAGTACTGGACAACCTGGAGCAGGAGTTGGCATAGGCTTTCCGCATTGATGTAGGTTTCATTGGTTGGTGTGAGAACTTCCTTCGAGACGGCATTGAGGACACCGAGAACATTGAAGCGCTTCCGTCCTGATGGGGAGGGGATAAACATCCTCACAAAGCACCACAGCATCCCCAGAAAGGCTCAGTAGACGAAATGAGCGGCATCCATGAAGAGCACGACTCGCTTTCCTTGTTTGGCCTCTGCCAGTCTCGGCTCAAGCTCTGTTTGCCCGAAATTTTCTTGCTCTTCCTGCTTGTCCGGATCTGCGGCCCTGCCAGGGATCGCGCTTATCTTGCGTCACTTCATTCCAATGCGCTTGAGAAAGGCTCTGACCTGAGTGGGAGAGCGTTTGATTCCGGTCATCTTTTCGATGGCGTCCTGTGCCTCTGCGGTTGTGCGAGGCAAATGCTCCTTAAAGTATGCTTCAAGGCTGTCCTTGTGATCGAGAAGTCGGCTTGGCTGCCCTTTGTAGCGTAATATCTTGAGACCTTCCAGGCCGCCATCGCGATATTGCTTCAGATAGGCTGCCAGAGTGGTCTTCGAGATCCGGCAGATTCGACAGATCTCCCTATGGGGCATGCCCGTGCTTTTCAGATACAGAGCTTCCATCTTCCGTTGAACCGTTGGGCTCGGATATGGTATCGCTCATAGTCCAGGGTATCGATGATCTCCGGGCTGAACACGACTCGAATCATGGTGTGCTCCCTTCATTGGTTTTTCCTAGAAGGACGTTACACACCTCGATTCAAAAAGTTCAGCACTTATCCGTTCGCGGTATAACCTGAATCCAGGCAACGCCGCTGCCAACGGCTACCGCCAGCCATTCTGGAGCGGTCAGGTTGATGCCCTCGCTCATGAGGCCGCTGTTAATACTTGACTGCTTTCGAGCAGGAACGTCAGTTGTGGGGCGAACTGAGAACAGGCTTCCTCCTTCGAGATCCCGGCAAAGGTCCAGAGGTCTGTTTTTCCCTCCCACTGGGTACCACCTGGCTGCCGTGAGTAAAGACGAGCAATTTTTCTGCCTTGCCGGACCATCTCTTCTTGAAGTGTTTCCGCAGCCCCTCGAAGCATGGAAATGAACTCCTGACCTTCCTTGGAAAAGAAGGGGACGATCGTCTGAAGAGCATCCAGCCCTATGGGCGTGGCAGGTTGAATCATTGCGGGAAGTGCCTGCTCATCCATGTGCGCTCGATTGACCGGAAGATCCTCGGAGACCAAATAGCGTAGCTGATAGCTCTTACAGAAAACGAGCCCTCACCGCCGCCTTCTCCGCTCACCGTCAGGGAATCCAGCTGGCGATAGTAAGGGCATCCGTCAGATTTGTAGCTTCGCCGTTTGGCTCGCTGCGGGTGGTCGTGACAGGAAGGGCAGACTGTTTTCCCGGGAAGATAGCCCAGCTTGATGGCCTCATCAACCTTGTCCTTGTGAAAGCATGTAATCACACGCGGCTTATCCCGCCTAACATAAAAGTGAATGACGGGAACGCCATCCTTTACCCAGGACTTTGCGGCTTCCATCCACTCGTCGATCAGGCGGTGATTCGGGAATGCATAGAGAACGATTCGAGTTCCAGCTTCTTCCACAGCCCTGACGACGGCAGCGTGCCTTCTGACGCACCCCGGTGTCACCGCAAAGCTGGCATGTCCGGTTGTGTTTCTGATCTGCTCGACAGGAAGGGATTCAGCTTCGATGAGGTCAATCAATTCAGGCTCTTGTATCTCCTTCGCGCCAGGTTCTTCCTGGTAGTCGACATAATCGGAACCAGCCCACTCGGAGGCCGGGAGTCCACCGTTTCCCCGGAATGCTCTGCAACTGGACTGAAACATCGCAAAGGCCGTTCGGCAGCAGATACGCATTGTTCTGCCGCCCACACTCGGGACATTGGGATAGCATGAGAAACGCGTCTTTCTGCTCGCTCGCATCAATTCCCCTCGTTCGTAAGTATTCGAGGAGAAGGTCGAGGTTGAGGCGGCGTTTGCCGGTGGTGGCGGGGAAGTGGAAGTCATCGAAAATGTATGCGGAAATCTCATGTTGGATCTCAAGCTCAGCGAAGTGATCGAGGAAAGCCCGAATCTCCGGTGGAGCTGTTTCGTCGCCTACGACGTATGCAGCTGATGGTAGAATCTCTCGAAACCAGGAAACATGTTGATCCGGATCCGGTCGACGACGCGTGAAATGATCGTAGTCACTCTCATTCTGGATGGACAGGAGCGTCTCGGTGTCGATCAGGGCTGAGTGCCGATGGAGGGACTTGTCGTTGATGCGCCGCTGTTTGGGGTGCCCAAGATAGCCAAACAGGCGGATGGGAGGTGGGTCGACGCCACAGTATGGGCCTGTGTCTATACCGAAATCTTTGAGACTTTCGAGATGCCGAATGAACCCGCCATGGAGCTCGAGCAGCATGAGGAAAGGGATGACGCAGCGCAGTCCTATCCCCGAGAGCATCCACTGTGTGTAGCCCGTCAATGTCCAGTTTTGCAACTCGGCATACAGGTCCTGAGCTCTTGCGATGGCAGATTCAGGACTTTTCCCTTCGCCATCGATATCGAAGACATGATAGATCCGTTTGTGGCATTCGAAGGTTGGAAAACCCCCGAGATAGATTCCAACCCGGCTGGAGGCAAGCAGGCTCCTCTTTGTCTCAAGATCCCGAAACAAAGGCGAGGCAGATTGTGAGGGGTATGGCTTCCCCTGATAAAGGTCATAACGGTATTGAAAGACTACGGCATGGCTAATCTAGTGGTACCTTCTCAATGAGCAGGTCGGGATTCCGATCCCGACATTTCCTGCGCCAAGGTGTCGGGTATGGAAACCCGACCCACAGAGCTGTCGGTGCCTGGACTTATTCAGAAGTTACACCAAAAAGACTCAAGGATCCGGGATGCATCACACTTTTCCGCGATGAGCCCAATCTAACAAGACCGCCATGGTGAAAACACAGTACGTGAGTATCCGTTCTTCATTTGTGGCATGATCGCAAAGAGAAACGAAAACGCCCCCACCATTGATCCAGGGTTGAACGTAGACAACGCATACCTTATTCTAACGTTTGCCAAATCAAGTACTTGCCATCACATAGAGAATAAGGCAAGAATTCTCACAATAATTGCTCCCTGTTGACGTCGCAGGGTAATCATGATGTCCATTGAAGATTGGGAACGCAAGCAGGGAGAGGAGCACAGGACTGTATGAGAGGCGGTGTTGTTTTGAAACAGCGTTTGCTATTCTGCAT
>JAAYUJ010000079.1 GCA_012517775.1 Deltaproteobacteria bacterium | reverse complement strand
CTTCGATGGCTTGGTGCAAGCTGACTGCTCTTTGAATGTTCGAAGGCCGCCAAAGGTGTAGGCATGTCATGAAAATACAAACCCAAATCAATTTGTGTCCAGGTATCCGGCTGCGGTGCAGGCTCCACTTGTCCTTATACCTTCCCAGGCTTGACACACTGACTCAGCATTGGGTAGCATCCCTGCAAAATGGCACTCAGCCAGATTACCTTTCGAGACTGGAGGAGGGGCATCAGCAAGACTGTTCTGCAACGCAGGAAGGCCCTCGTCTACGCTCGCATTTCATCGAAGGAGAAGGAGAAGGAGGGGTTTTCGATCCCGGCTCAGCTGAAGCTCCTCAATTCCTATGCCAAGGACAATTCCTTTCATGTCGAAAAGGAATTCGTCGATGTGGAGACAGCCAAGCGCTCCGGGCGGACCGGTTTCTCGGAGATGATGGGCTTCCTGAAGAAAGCCGGCAAAACCTGCCCTGACCAACGACCCGTTGTCCTGGTCGAAAAGACTGACCGGCTCTATCGCAATCTCAAAGACTGGGTCACGGTGGACGAACTGGATTTGGAGATCCATTTTGTCAAAGAGAATGTGGTTCTCTCCCAGGCGTCCCGGTCATCCGAGAAATTCATGCACGGGATCAAGGTCCTGATGGCCAAGAACTACATCGACAACCTCTCTGAAGAGACCAGGAAGGGGATGACCGAAAAGGCCGAGCATGGGATTTACCCATCGTTCGCTCCGTTGGGGTACATCAACGTAGAGTCCAATGGGAAGCGGTGGATTGCCCCGGATCCAGCCGTTGCCCCCATTATCACGAAACTCTTCGAGTGGTACGCAAGCGGGAACTACTCACTGCTGGAGATAGTGAAGAAAGTGCGGGAGGAGGTTCTGTCCTACCGCAAGACCCAGGCAAGCATACCCAAGAGCGTGGTGCACAAGATCTTGAAGAACCCCATCTATTACGGCGACTTCGTCTGGGCGGGCAAAGAATACCACGGCACTCACGAACCTCTGGTTTCGAGAGAGCTATAAGACCGGGTTCAGGAGGTGATGGTCGATAAAGGGGCCCGTCGAACTCGCCATCAGAAGCACCACTGGGCTTTTCAGGGGCTCCTTTCTTGCGGCCACTGTGGGTATACCCTCGTTGCAGAGCTCAAGAAGGAGCAGTACGTTTACTACCATTGCACCGGTAACAGAGGAAAATGCCCAGAGAAATACGCACGAGAGGCAGATATCGCTGAGCAGTTCGGAAGCGCTATCAAGGCAATCCAATTAGACGGGGAAGTCCTCGGTTGGATCAAGGCGGCCCTGAAGGGTAGCCATGAAGTCCAGGAGCGTCAGCATCGGGAAGCCCTGGCCTCCTTCCACGAGCAATATGACAAGCTTCAAAAGCGCCTCGATGCGATCTATTTGGACAAACTCGACGGTAAAATCACCCGGGAGTTCTACGAGCAAAGGAGCAATCAATGGCGCCGGGAGCAACAGGACATTCTGAGAAAGATTGAAAAGCACCAAGGCGCCAATTGGGCTTATGTGGATGAGGGCATCCGTCTGCTCGAACTCGCGCAACGTGCTGCAATTCTCTACGAAAAGCAGGATATGTTAGAAAAGCGCCGTCTCCTCAATTTTGTGTGTTCGAACTCGATTTGGAAGGATGGGAAGCTAATCCCCAATTACCGAAAACCTTTTGATTTACTGGCAGTTACGAACACCGAATACCAAAAACAAAAGGCCATCTCCTCGTCGGAAACGGCCTTTTTTGATTTTCTTGGCTCCCCTTCGT
>JAAYUJ010000597.1 GCA_012517775.1 Deltaproteobacteria bacterium | reverse complement strand
GCGGTCATGACCGAATTCCCGCTGGGTACCCCTCCTGCCCCGGGTCATTTCCCCATGCGCAATCGAATCATCAGCGGCCTCTCCCTGGGTGTTGTCATCGTTGAAGCCGCCCACAGAAGTGGCTCGCTGATTACGGCCAGACTTGCCATCGAACAGGGACGGGAGGTTTTCGCCGTTCCCGGAATGGTTCAGCACCATCGAAGCGTAGGTCCGCACAGGCTGTTGAAGCAAGGTGCAAAACTCGTGGAAACAGCGGAAGACATCCTGGAGGAGATTCGGCCGATCATTCGACCCTCCGAGCGAATTCTTCCGTCTGAAGTCTCCACCAGGCCCCAGGGAGAGGTGACGTCCGAGGAGGCTGAGGTCTTACGGATACTGGACCAAAACCCTCAACACATCGACGACATCTGCCGATCTGTACGGTGGCCTGCGGCCCGTGTCATGGCGGTGCTTCTATCGCTGGAGCTCAAGGAAATCGTGCGACAGCTTCCAGGCAAGCGCTTCGTCGTCGCGAGCCCCTCTTGAATGGGGACACGATCAATCCTGCGCGGACCTGATCTCTTCGGGGCCTAATGAATGGTTCGCTCCGCGATGCGAGCATGCGCCATGGAATTTTGAGGACCAGCGTTCGATTACGATTGAGTTTTGAAATCAGATTCGTTACCTCTTCGCCCGCAAGCCAGAGTGATTATTGTCCCTGTGAGAAGATGTCGAGAAGAGCTCACCCGGAACCCTTTCGTTCGTTCTTTTGCAGGAATGCCGAAGAACCGGGTGAGTTGATAGTCCCGTTCCAGCGGTGCGGCCCTGAGGGGTGGTTGATGGAACCTTTGCAGAACCCGTGAAAATGCTCGAGGTCAAGCATATATGTCCAAGTCTCTCCTGATTGTAGAATCGCCAACCAAGGCAAAAACCCTTGGCCGCTATCTTGGCAAGGACTTCGTCGTCAAGGCTTCGGTGGGTCATGTGAAGGATCTGCCCAAGAATCGGCTGGGTATCGATATCGAACACGGTTTTCAGGCCGCTTATCAGGTCATGAGCGGGAAGAAGAAGGTCATCTCCGAGTTGAGTGAAGCGGCATCCAGGGCCGATGCGATCTATCTTGGACCAGACCCTGACAGAGAAGGGGAGGCCATCGCGTGGCACATTGCCGAAGAGATCAAAGGGAAGGAGAAACCTTTCTACCGGGTGCTCTTCTATGAGTTGACGCACAAAGCCATCCAGGAAGCCCTGCTTCATCCGTCGCAGCTCAACAAGGGTCTCTACGAAGCCCAACAGGCAAGGAGAATATTGGATCGACTGGTAGGATACCTCATCTCTCCCATCCTGTGGCAGAAAGTCAAGAGGGGTTTGAGCGCCGGGCGCGTCCAGTCCGTAGCCCTTCGCCTCATCTGCGAGAGGGAAGATGAGATTGAGAAGTTTAACCCGGAGGAATACTGGACTATCGATGCCAGGTTGAAACCCGTCGAACCAAAAATGGACAGTCCCGTTGCGGATGAGACGGAAAAGAGCTTCACGGCGGTCTTGTGGAGATGCAAGAAAAAGAAGTGCAAGATTTCCAGGGAGGAGGAAGCCCGTGACCTGACTGAAGTACTGCGGGTCCTTTCTTACCAGGTGGAAAAGGTCGAACGGAAGAAGAAGAACAAGAAGCCTTCGCCTCCCTTCATCACGAGCACCCTTCAGCAGGAGTCCGCCCGCAGGCTGCGTTTTTCCGCCAAGCAGACCATGAGGGTGGCCCAAAAGCTTTACGAAGGTCTGGAGTTGGGAAAGGATGGTGCGGTTGGGCTTATCACCTACATGCGAACGGATTCAACCCGTCTATCCGCCGATGCCGTTGACGCGGCGAGGGAGCACATTCTTCAGAAGTGGGGGAAAGACTACCTCCCTCCAAAAGCTGTCTTCTACAAGTCCAAAGCAAGTGCTCAGGGTGCTCACGAAGCGATACGACCCACCGATGTGAACCGCACTCCGGAAGCAGTTGCTCCCTACCTGAACAAAGAGCAGCTCGCACTCTATTCTTTGATCTGGAAACGCTTCGTGGCCTGCCAGATGGCTCCTGCAATCCTCTCACAGACCATTGTGGATATAGGCGCCGGCGAATATACATTCCGCGTTACCGGATCGGTTATCGATTTCCCCGGTTATATGAAGCTTTACGTGGAGAGTCGCGAAAACGGGGAGGATTCTGAATCCGACGACAAATGGCTGCCCGATCTGACCGAAGGACAGTCCCTTTCCCTCCTGGAAATCATTCCCAAACAACATTTCACTCAACCGCCGTCTCGGTTTTCCGAAGCGAGCCTTATCAAGGAGCTCGAAGAACTGGGGATCGGGAGGCCAAGCACATATGCAACGATTCTCTCCACAATCGTGGAGAGGGAATATGTGGGTCTGCTCAAACAGCGCCTGCATCCCACTGAACTGGGCAGGCTCATCAATGCACTCCTGGTCGAGAGTTTCCCCCAAATCGTCGACGTCGATTTCACAGCCAAAATGGAAAAGAGCCTCGACAGCATCGAAGAGGGTCAGTATCCCTATCTGCAGCTCCTGCAGGAGTTCTATGATCAGTTTGCCAAAACACTGGAATCAGCCCGGAGCAATATGCTCAATCTGAGAGTCGCCGGTCTGCCTACCGACCTCAAGTGTCCCGTGTGCGATCATCCTCTCCACATCCGGTTGAGCAGAAACGGTCCCTTCCTCGC
>JAAYUJ010000078.1 GCA_012517775.1 Deltaproteobacteria bacterium | reverse complement strand
GCGCCGATTTTGACGGGCCTTCCTTCATCCAGAATCTCGCCTGCGGGATCGTATCCGGTGCCGGTCAGCTCGTACACTTTTTGGCCGTCGAAGATGTGCTTCACCGTCATTTCGTTTTTGGTGAGCGTTCCGGTCTTGTCGGAACAGATCACCGTGGTACTGCCCAGCGTCTCGACGGCCGGCAGCTTACGGACGACGGCGTTGCGCTGGGCCATGCGCGCTACTCCGATGGCCAGAGCGATGGTCACCACGATGGGCAAACCCTCGGGGATGGTGGCTACCGTCGCGGCTACCGCGGTCATGAACATGTCCGTGGCCTTCTCGCCCACCAGGATACCCACGAGAAAAAGTAGAGTGGCGGCCACAAGAACAATGACGCCGATGGCTTGGGCGAATCGGTCGATCTTCTGCTGGAGCGGCGATCGGGTCACCCTGATTTCCTGAACATCCCGGGCGATGTGGCCGAGGATCGTTCGGTCGCCGGTGGCCACTACGATCCCCCTGGCACGGCCGTTGACCACCACCGTTCCCATGAAGGCCATGTTGAGCTGATCACCGGGCGTGAGGTTCTCATTGGGTATGGGCTCGCTGGTCTTTTCAGCCGGGATGGATTCCCCGGTGAGCATGGATTCGGCAGCCTTGAATTCGATGCCTCTGATGAGGCGGATGTCCGCCGGCACCCGGCCTCCGGAGGCCAGCAGTACAATGTCTCCGGGCACCACCTCTTCGCCGTTGACCTCCATCTCCTTTCCGTCCCTCAACACCCGTGCCTTGGCCACCACCATCTTTTTAAGCGCCTGAACCTGTTTTTCGGCCTTGAATTCCTGGATGAAGCCGATGAGGGCGTTCAGAATCAGCACAGCGGCGATGACCCCGGTGTCCTTGTATTCCTCGAGGGCGAAGGTCACCACCCCGGCGATGAGGAGAATGTAGATCAGGGGACTCTTGAACTGATTTAGGAGGATCTTCAGCAGGCTGATCTTTTCCACTTCCGCCAGCTTGTTGGGACCAAACCGTGTCAACCGCTCGCGCGCTTCGGATTCGGTCAAGCCCCGATCCGATGTGCTGAGCTCAGATAAAATCGCCTCTGTTTCTCGCCGATACCAGTCCATGTCTTCTCCATTCGTGGCAGGGGAAAAGGAATTGGGTCAGTTCACGCTTCCATAGGCTCCTGCCGTCCTGGTGCAATACCGCTCTCCAAAAAGAACATCGTATTGGATCAGTCTAAGCCCTCTCAGGAACCAGTCAGACTCTGCCTGTGACTTGAAATCCAGAAGCTCTCCGTCGTTCCGCCAGACAAACCGCCTGTGAACTACGGGGCAATCCGCCATTCCCTGCGAGAGGCATTGTATGTGCCCCGGCATTTCGACGCCTAGCTTCTTCAGAAGCAAAGAGGGAAAGTAGATCGGGCTGAGGTGCTCGGGCATCTCGTGAGCATCCAGCAGATCCGCCTTGTTTGCCCACATCAGGCAAGGGACGCTGGCCATATTGAATTAGTCTTCCCTGGTATAATCGCCAGGGTCCGATTGGATTGCTCCAGCCTCCCGATATAGGGCATACTCCGGCCCGAAACTCGGCAGGTGATCTCCACAGAAGAGGGCCAGGATGGTCTCCGGGCGGCTTTCCATATAGTGCAGGAGCCTCGTCAGTTCCCTGTCTGCGTCGCGAAGACTTGTCGCATAGGTCCTCAGCATGGGCAGCAGTCTGACGGGCAAATCGGCTCTCAACTCGACCTCATCCTGTGCGTACCGGTTGGCATCATATTCCCCATGGTTCTGCATGGAAAGCGTGTAAAGAAAAAAAGGATCTCCTGCGATCCCTTCAATCGTGTCGATGATCCTGTCCACAAGGGCCTCATCGGAAATGAACCAGCCCCTCTGTCTGGCACCGTTGAACTCCCTGAGTGAGACGAATTCCTCGAGACCCATCAGAGGAAAAGCATTCCGCCTGTTCCAGAACCACTCGTGATAGGGATGAATGGCAATGGTCCTGTAACCGGATTCCTTGAGGATTCCTGCGATCGATGGAGTTTCCCGCTTGATGTAATGATCATAAGGAGCAGCACCCGGAGGGAGAAACGCATTGCCCAGCCCGGTGAGCATCTCGAATTCCACGTGGCTCGTATTCCCTCCGAAGCTGGGAGAGATCATCCGAAAACTTGGGAACCTGGTCCGAAGATCATTGAAGTGCCGGAGTGGGTCCTCCTCCGCTTCGTAGGCGATGTGCATGAGATCGTAAAAGGATTCGCTGACAAAGAGGACCAGGCTGACAGGCTCTTCCGACCGGGTCAGGAATGCCTCATACTTCTCTGAAATCGCGTCCTTCAGGAGTTCATAGATGGTCTCCTCACAGTAGGTTTCGGGCTCGTCCACCAGGGCAGGATGGGCGTTCATCGCAAAGGCCAGAAGGAAGCCATTCCGCTCATAATTCCATCTCTGATCCCAAACCTCGTTTTCCGTTGCAAGAAGGGATGGAATGTCCCAGGGAAGCGTTCGGTAATGGACAATGGAGAAGACTGTGGCAGATGCCATGAGGAGCGCCAAGATCCGCTTCCTCATCGTGAGGGGGCTCCCACGCCTCAAGAGCATCCAAAGGAAGACGAGAACAGCGGCAGGGACCGGCGCAAGAGAGGATGTCGAGATCTCTGGCTTCGACAAAGCGGGAAAGAGCGCCAAAACATGTTTATAGCACCAGAAGTCCCATGGGAAGAGCGGTTGATGCAGCCGGATCAGCTTTCCGTGGTTTACTAGGGCGAAGAGTACAAGGGCCATGAGAGCAAGGAGAGCACCCGGAGCCATTCTCCCAATCAGGGCCGACAGGAGCATCATGACGCTGTAGATGAGAGCCAGGTTTGCAAGGGCGAGCTGGGGAGAGCCCATGACCCATGCGAGCGCCTCCAGCAGTCCACCTCGACTGATCGCTTCCTGAGCCAGAAGCGAAAAGATCCCCGGTACAAGAAAGGCGGGAAGCCCTTTCTCCCCGGAGCCGATTTGCCTTTTCATC
>JAAYUJ010000596.1 GCA_012517775.1 Deltaproteobacteria bacterium | reverse complement strand
TACAGAGAGTCTCATCGATCCTGATGGGCTCTTTCTCTCCCTGAGGCCGCAAAGCCGGGCACTCGAACTGCTTAATGCAAAAGTCGCAGGACTTGCATTTCTCGTTGACCCTGATCTTGAGGGGAACCCAGCTCTGCTCTTGATGACGGTCCATGAGACAAGGCCTTCTGGCAATGACCACAGCAACGCCCCCGTCGGTGGACCGGACATGCTCTCCAGCATTCTTGAGGAGACCGAGAAATTCCTGCATCCGGTAAGGGTCTCCCTCTGCCACGAATCGCACTCCGCACGCCTTCACCAGGTCCGAGATGGAAAGGCCTGGAACCGCTGCGCCGGCAAGGGTGCGTCCAGCCGCAGGCGTTGGCTGATGGCCGGTCATGGCCGTTGTGCTGTTATCTAGGATGACGAGGACAAAGCGCGCGCCCT
Organism: Deltaproteobacteria bacterium; assembly: GCA_012517775.1. Lineage (GTDB taxonomy): Bacteria > Desulfobacterota > Syntrophobacteria > Syntrophobacterales > Syntrophobacteraceae > JAAYUJ01. The sequence goes on along the minus strand of JAAYUJ010000596.1, from coordinate 3,222 downwards.
GCACCACGGCGTTCATGAGGGGTGGAATCCCTGCGTGGAAGAAGGTCGAATCACCGATAGTGGCACAGATAACGGGTGCGTCTTCCCTGCTTGCATGATAGGAGTGGTAGAAACCGGCGGCCATCCCAATGGACGCCCCCATACAAAGGACTGTGTCCACGGCGCCCAAATTCAATCCCAAGGTGTAACAACCGATGTCTCCAGGGTAGATCCCGTTGGGGAAAGCTTTCTTGATGGCGAAGAAGGCCGCCCGGTGGGGGCAACCGGCACAAAGAGTCGGCCGGAGACCTGGGGAACGGGGGGCTTCAACATGGGGTGCGGCTTCGAGTCCGAGAGCACTTCTCAGCGCGGTCTCCACCACTTCCGGAAGGAGTTCGCCAGCAGCGGGCACTGTGCCGGAATTCCTCCCCAAAACCCGGTCTCGAGCTTGAAACTGCATTTCCACAAGGGGCCCACTCTCTTCCAGGACCAGGATATGGTGGTAAGAGGCCAGGATGTCATCCACAAACACAGGAGAAAGAGGGTAGGGCATGGTTACCTTGTAAAGGGGGATCCGATGGAGAATCCCCAAGTCCGCCATGACCTCCCGTGCATGGCCGTAGACAACCCCTGTGGCTACAACACAGATGTCCTGTTTCAGGGCCTCGGAGTCCGGGTTGATCGAGGAAGCTTCAGAGCTCACCGTGTTGGCGGGGTAGGGCAGCAAACCGGATTCACGGGAGATACGAGCGATCTTCTCATTCAACTGGTGATGCAGGATCAGCCTGAACTTGGGAGTTGCAGCCCATCTGGCCGGATTCTTCTCGAAAAGAGCCATCTGCGCTGCCGGGGAAAGGCTGGGCCATTCCAGATCCTGGCGTGCGTGGCAGACCCGTGTGGTAGGTCGGAGCATCACCGGGATCTGATATTCTTCTGAAAGGGCAAATGCCTTCCCGACATACAGGCGTGCTTCCTGGGGAGAAAACGGGTCCAGCACGGGGATTTTCGCCATCATGGCGTAGAACCTGCTGTCCTGTTCCGTCTGGGAACTGTGGGGTCCAGGGTCGTCGGCGACGATGATCACGAAGCCGCCCTTCACTCCCGTGTATGCGGCACTCATGAGCGGGTCCGCCGCCACATTGAGTCCCACCTGCTTCATAATGACGGCTGAGCGTCTGCCGGCATAGCTGTTGGCGAGGGCAACTTCAAATGCCACTTTTTCATTGACGGACCATTCCAGGTGCAGTTTGAGCCCCTCACCTTCCCGGAGAAGAACGAGGGTTCGCAGTATTTCCGAAGCGGGCGTACCGGGGTAGGATGTGGCCATGGTACACCCTGATTCCACAAGGCCCAGCGCAATAGCTTCATTTCCAAGCAGTATCCGTTTCTTCACCACATTCTCCTTGATCACAGCGAAAACCCGGGCCAAGCCTTCGGGAACAATATTCAGGGCCGGCAGGGTGCGGTTACCGTCTGCTGTCTCTTGTGGCTGCCCGATCTGCACAAAAAAAGCCGGGGGCGAGTGAAGCAATCACGGCCGGATCGGCTCTATCGTGTCTTGAAGCCTGCGCATACTGCATCGACTGCACTTGTCAGTTGCATCGAAAAAGGTGGGGTTACTCTTCCGGTATTCGTGGGCTTAAACGTCTAACAGACTCCACGGATCGGGTCAAGAGATAAAGATCCGGAGGACAAAGGTTTGAGCTTCCCAAAAAAGGCAAATTGCTTTATAGTCGATATCCTGGGGGGTAAGGAGGAGTCTTTCCAGAAGACCGATTCCAGCCTATTGCCTTGCTGAAAAGTGACTTGTCAGTAATAGGTCGGGATTCCAATCCCGACAATATCTGCACCCAGATGTCGGGAATGCAAACCCGACCTGCAAAGCACTCGTGACCGGCACTTATTGAGAATTTGCGAAAATGCACACGGTGTGGGGAAGGTGAGTATCTAAGGCATTATGTTCTCATGCTCCTGCGATGCGGGTTGACTGATTTTCGCTGCACGCGCCGGAGTTTTGGGAGGTCCCGTGTCGGGCAGCCCTGGCGCTCCCCAAGGACCGGCGTTAAAGTAATTCTTGCGGGATGACGAACTGATGCTCATTCGGTTCCATCTGGGGTGGTTTGGTGCGCGGGGATGATCCGCTGGGGAAAAGCGACGGCACATCGACGCTTCCCAAATCGTTGGTTCAAAACCTGTACGGACTGGATTCAAGAAGATGGCGGATCTGGAGAGCGATATCCCAGGCCAAAATACAAACAGGAGAAACCACGTCTGGCTCAAACTTTCCCTGCTCCTCGTTGCGTTGGGTCTATTCTCCTTTGTCCTTTATCAGACGGGTCTCATCAAGTTCTTCCTTCACAAAGACCGCATGGTGGGATTCATCGAATCCCTGGGACCCTGGGGATTCGTCGGTTTTGTTTCCCTGCAGGCCCTTCAGGTTGTGGCTGCTCCGGTGCCCGGTGAAGTTACGGGATTCCTTGGGGGTTATATTTACGGTCCGTATCTGGGAGTCCTGCTTTCCACCATCGGTCTCACACTGGGCTCCTACGCCGCTTTTTTGCTGTCAAGGATTCTCGGGAGACCATTCGTGGATCGATTTGTTTCCAGATCCACCCTGGAACGTTTTGACTTTCTGCTCCATCACAGAGGGGCTTTTCTGGTCTTTCTCCTGTTTCTCATCCCAGGCTTCCCCAAGGACTACCTCTGCTATATTCTCGGGCTGGGCCACCTCTCTTCACTGGAATTCATCGTTATAGGGGGCACGGGCCGCCTGTTCGGCACGATACTGCTCACCCTGGGTGGTACCTTCATCAGGCTGCACCATTACAAAAGCTTCTTTGTGCTTATTGGGGCCGCCATCATATTCATCCTGCTCGCCATGGCATACAAGGACAGGTTGGAGAAGCTTCTGAAGGACTGGCACGCCAAGAGACATCACAAAGAGAGTATCAAGGGGGTGGATCACCGGGCCGCCTGAGCTGATTTTTCTTCACCTTTCCACCCCGCCACTCTCACCCATCCATTCCCTATCGATGAACCATCGGAGCCGAAAGCCCGTTTCCTGATTCTCGCTTGAAATTTTCCTAGACATTTTGATTCTTGAATATGCGTTTCACTCACTATCCCTGACTTCTCAATAAGTCAGGCAGCGACAACTCTGCAGCGAAGCCAACAAACCGCTCACAGCAGCCTCACGACTTGGGAGTAAAGATCAGGCGTCGTTTATGCTGGATAGATCCAGGT
>JAAYUJ010000077.1 GCA_012517775.1 Deltaproteobacteria bacterium | reverse complement strand
GGAATCTCCCCACTGGTCCATACTGGGCGATCCCACGGAGGGAGCCCTCAAAGTGGCCTGCTTGAAGGGGGGCCTGGATCTGGCCGGTCAAGAGGCTCTTCTGCCGCGCATCAGGGAAATCCCTTTTGATTCCCGGCGCAAACGCATGAGCACCGTGCATGGAGGAGCGGAGGAACTGGTTATTTACGCAAAGGGAGCTCCAAGAGAAATCCTTGGTCTTTGTGGGAGTCAGCTTGTGGAGGGAAGGGAAGAACCGCTGGGTGACGGACAAGTTGCCGTCATCATGGATGCCAATGATCGTTTTGCACGCAACGGTCTCCGGGTAATCGCCATCGCCGGGGGCTCCCGCACGATTTCTGCGGCTCAAGGAATCGCTCCATCCCAGTACACCCCTGAGACTGTTGAGAAGGATCTTGTTTTCCTCGGATTGGTGGCCATGATGGATCCACCGCGCCCTGAGGTGTTCGAGGCAGTTGCCAAGTGCCGCCGCGCCGGCATCCGGATACTCATGATCACGGGCGACTATGGCTTGACGGCCGAAAGCATCGCTCGCAGAATCGGAATCATCGGTGACCGTCATGTGAGGATTGTGAGCGGGGCCGAGCTAAACGCGATGGACGACGAGTCATTGAAGGAAGTCCTCTCGGAGGATGTACTCTTTGCCAGGACATCCCCCGAACAGAAGCTCAGGATTACAGCGGCACTCCAGGAAATGGGACACGTCGTGGCCATGACGGGTGATGGTGTAAACGATGTCCCGGCACTCAAAAGGGCGAACATTGGAATCGCCATGGGTATTGCAGGGACTGATGTGGCCAGGGAAACGGCGGACATGATCCTCACCGACGACAACTTCGCATCCATCGTGAATGCTATCGAAGAAGGACGTGCAGTCTACGCAAACATCAAGAAGTTTGTCACCCTGATCTTCACGAGCAACACGCCTGAAGCTGTGCCCTTTATTGTTCACGCCCTGAGTCAGGGGAGTATCCCTCTGGCTCTCAATGTCATGGAAGTGCTTTGCATTGACCTGGGCACGGATATTGTCCCTTCTCTCGCACTGGGGATGGAGCCACCCGAAGTGGGAGTGATGGACAGACCTCCACGTAATCTGAATGAACATCTGATCACGAAAGCCCTCCTGGCTCGCGCATTCCTCTGGCTTGGGCCGATTCAGGCCCTCGCAGCCATGGCTGCATTCTTCTTTCTCTATTGGAAGAATGGCTACGCAGGGCAATTTTTCGGTCTTCCATCCAGCGGACCTCTCTACGAGTCGGCAACGGCCATGACTCTCGCAGCGGTAGTGACCACACAGATCGGCAATGTCCTCACCCAGCGATCAGAGCTGAAATCCATTCTGCGGATCGGCCTTTTTGGAAACCGCCTCATATGGATTGGGATCGCCTTTGCCCTGCTTTTTGTTGCATCGATCATCTACATTCCTTTTTTTCAGAGACTCTTCGCAACTGGAGCGATCCCTCCGGAGAACTGGCTCCTTCTTTTTGCTCTAACCCCTCTGCTGCTCATTGTGGACGAAGTGCGGAAAGGACTGGTGCGTCGGCGTTTTATTTGAAGAGCATCTCTCGCAGGGAGTGCCGGCAGGAAAATGCTCCGAATGCATACCCATATGACCAGGAGGCAACGAATGAGAATCGTCATCATCGGTTGTGGTCGCACCGGAGCAGGACTTGCGATGCAGATGGCTCGAAGAGGAGACTCAGTCACCGTGGTGGACAGGAATCCTGCGGCTTTCGATCGCCTGGAACCGCACTTCAACGGCGTGGTGATCAGCGGTGAGGGATTCGACCGCGAGGTGTTGCTGGGCAGCGGGATCAAACGTGCAGATGCGCTAGCGGCAGTCACCGACAACGACGAAGTCAACATCGTCGTGGCGCGACTGGCCAGGAGCTTTTTCCATGTGCCCCGAGTCGTTGCAAGGCTGCACGACCCCCGCAAGGCTGAAATTTACAGGAGACTCGGCCTCCAGGTTGTCTCCCATGTCACATGGGGAATCAACAGAATCGGGGAATTGCTATGTCACTCCCATCTGAACGTCGTCTTGAGTTTGGGAAATGGGGAAGTGGAGATCGTCGAGGTGGAGATCCCGGAATTACTTGTGGGAAGAACCGTAATGGAGCTGACCGTCCCTGGCGAAGTCGAGGTTGTGACGGTCAGTCGGAAGGGGAAACCGTTCCTCCCGGCTCAGCGGACGGTTTTTCAAAAGGGCGACACGGTCAATATCGCAGTCGCCTCTGCTTCCGTCGATCGACTGACCGCCTTACTGGCTTTGACGTGAAGGGAGCATGTCCATGGACATCTTGGTCGTCGGTGGAGGGAGGGTCGGGACTCACCTGGCTTCTCTCCTTCTTGCGGAAGGGCATCGAGTGAAAATCATCGAAATGAGAGCGGAAGAGGTACCCAGGCTCAGCAGGGAGCTCCCCCCAGATTCGGTTGTGGCCGGCAACGGCACCGATCCTTCCGTACTGGATGCGGCGGGCATCGACCATGCACGGGTCGTGGCCGCAGTTACGGGCGTTGATGAAACAAACCTCGTGGTGACAAGCCTTGCCCGCTTCGAGTACCGGGTATCCCGAACGATTGCGAGGATCAAGGACCCGCGAAACGCCTGGATGTTCACTCCGATGATGGGAGTGGACGTGGCCGTGAATCAGGCGGACATCATGGCTCACCTTATTGCCGAAGAAATGTCCGTCGGAAACATGATGACACTTCTCAAGCTTCAGAAGGGGGAGTATTCAGTGGTGGAAGAAAAGGTCCATCCCTCGGCGGAAGCTTCCGGAAAGGCGGTCTGCAGTCTGAAGCTGCCGAAACGCTGCGTATTGGCTGCCGTTATTCGGCAGGGCTCCCTCATCGTCCCTCATGGGGATACGGTACTGCAGCCCTCCGACGAAGTCCTCGCCATCGTGCATGCCTCTGAGGCACCCCAGCTTGCAGGGATTCTCGGCGGCCCCGAACGCGGCAAATCCTCCTCTCAGAAGGAGAGCTGAGCCTCTGCTCGCTTCAACCATTGCCCATTCGGCATGATGCCTCCAGAACCCTTTTTCCTAATTCGCCGAGGATAGGTTGAAAACCGGTCCCGACATCACTGCTTCGGCCTGGCGGACCACTTCCTCAACCGTGATCCCGAATTCCCTGTAGAGGACCTCGGCCGGCGCACTGGCACCAAAACCATCCATTCCAACAATGGCGCCCTTCAACCCGACGTAGTGCTCCCACCCGAGCCTGACTCCGGCCTCGACGGCCACACGGGCCGTAACGGCGGATGGGAGCACACTTTCCCGGTAGTCTTCCGGCTGCTTGTCGAAGAGCTCCCAACTGGGCATGGAAACGACCCTGGCGGCAATCCCCTCCTCAGCCATTCTTCTGCCTGCATCCAGAGCAATGGATACTTCCGAGCCCGTCCCCATGAGGATCACTTGCGGCGGCTTGTCGCCCGATTCCCACAGAACGTATGCTCCTCTGTGGAGTCCCTCGGCTGGGGCCAGAACCGCTCGATCCAACAAAGGGACATCCTGCCGACTGAAGACGAGGGCGGTAGGTCCGCTGGTATTGAGGATCGCCGCTCGCCATGCCTCCACAGTCTCGGCGGCGTCTGCGGGACGAATGACCGTGAGTCCGGGTACCGTACGGAGTCCCATCAACTGCTCGATGGGCTGATGTGTGGGACCGTCTTCCCCCAGTCCGATGCCGTCATGGGTGAAGACGTAAATCACCCGAATACCCATGAGGGCGGCCAGCCGTATGGATGGTCGCATGTAATCCGAAAAAGTCAGAAAGGTCGCCCCGTAGGGGATGACTCCTCCATGGAGGGCCATGCCTCCCACGATGGCTCCCATGGCGTGCTCCCTGACACCAAAGTGGATGTTGGAGCCATGGTAATCGTTCCGGTCCAGGTCACCCCTTCCCACAAGGATGGTCTTGGTGCTCGGGGCAAGGTCCGCCGAGCCGCCGACCAGGAAGGGAATCCGCTTCGCAAGAGCATTGAGCACCTGCCCAGAGCTCACCCTTGTGGCTGTGGGCTTCGATCCGGGTGGGAAAAGGCCCATGAGCTCCCGATCCCAGTCCTTGGGCAGTTCTCCTCGGAGCTGACCTTCCAGCCGAAGCGCCTCTGCCGGATAAGTCGCCCCATAGGCGTTCAGCTTTTCACGCCACTTTTTCTCCACCGCCTGACCCCGTACCACAGCCTCCCCCATATGTCGACTCACCGCGTCCGGAATATGGAAAAGGGGTTCAAGGGGCCACCCGAGAGTCTCTTTGGCGATACGGGCATTTTCCTCTCCCAGGGGCTCCCCGTGGACTTTGGCGGTTCCCTGATGTGGACTGCCATATCCAATCGTCGTTCTGCAGATGATGAGAGAAGGTCGTCCGGTATCCACTTGAGCGGCCTGTAATGCATCCTCAATCGCCTGCAGGTCGAAACCATCGATGGGACCCGTCACCGACCAGCCATAGGCCTCAAAGCGGCGGGCCACGTCTTCACGAAAGGTGAGGCGGGTGCTCCCCTCAATCTGAATGCCGTTGTCGTCGTAAAGGCAGATGAGCTTTCCCAGTCCCAGGGTACCAGCCAGACTGGCCGCCTCGCCGGCCACTCCCTCCTGCATATCCCCGTCTGATACAAGAGCGTAGGTCCGGTGGTCCACGACCTCCAGGCCAGGCCTGTTGAAATGCGCGGCAAGCCACCGCTCGGCGACGGCCATGCCCACGGCGTGCGCCATTCCCTGCCCCAGCGGACCCGTGGTCATCTCCACCCCAGGGGTGACCCCGTATTCCGGATGTCCCGGTGTCTTGCTCTTCCACTGCCGGAAGTTTTTGATTTCCTGGAGGGACAGCTCATAACCCGTCAGGTGCAGCAGGGCGTAAAGGAGCATGGAAGCGTGACCGGCAGACAGGACGAAGCGGTC
>JAAYUJ010000595.1 GCA_012517775.1 Deltaproteobacteria bacterium | reverse complement strand
GCTCCCCTGATTCTGGATCTGGTTCTGTTCATGGACCTTGCTCAAAGGGTGGGCATGAGCGGCATACAGGAGTGGCTCTCCTTCTATTTCAAGAGCCCCATGCACAAGGCGAATCTCTACCCCGAACACGACCTCTTCATTCAGCTCATGAAGCTTAAGAATACCCTGCGCTATCTCATGGGTGAGGAGCAGATCACCCATTTCGGACTCGACTATTATATGAATGGGGAAGAAGGCTGATACCGAGGGCGGGAAGGACGATGACGAAGCACCGTCACACATTTGTTGAACGATACGACGAACTGGCAGCTTTCGGCATGTCACGCGACATTGACGAAAGCTCGCTCATGGTCTACCTGCAGAAATTCTCGGACGACGAGTTCATGCGGGTCCTGATCCCAAGACTGAGCAACGGGGAAATCATGCAACTCTTCGATCTCATGACCGTCCTGATGCATCGGCATCTCAATGAAGAGGAATACCACTTGCATTTTCTGAAAGACGAACATCACAGGCCGGGGAAGCTCAATCACTGAAGAGCCGGCCACCTCGTGATTGCCTCCAGGAGAAATCGATTCTGCTCCGGCAGCCTTACCGCAAGCCGGACGAAGTGACGGCTCAACCCCTCGAAGCTGCCGCAGTCCCTGATGAGGATGCGATGGGACTTGAGGAGTTCTTCCTGAAGTGCATCAGCGGGCGGAAGCCTCTCTTCCATCTGAACCAGGAGGTAGTTTGCCCGCCCCTTGAACACATGAAATCCGGTAATCCCTGAAAGCTTCAATTGGAGATCCCTCCGTTCCCGTTCAATGAGGTGCAGTGTCCTTTTTCTGTATTCCTCCTGACCAAGGCAGTAGATTCCACCGATCTGCGCGAACGTACTCACTCCCCAGGGAGGAAGAGACCGGCGGCACTGCTCCACGATCTCGTCCGGTGCCAGAAGATACCCGAGTCTTAGTCCGGGGATGCCATAGAACTTGGTCATGGATCGGATGAGGATGAGATTCACGGATTCGCCAACAAGCCCCTTGAATGACTCTTCTTCGCAAAAGTCCACAAAGACTTCATCCACGATGCAGAGTGTTTTTCCTGATCGGCTTCTGTCATGCACCCATTCCCGAACGGTCGGGGGCAGAGTCGTTCCGGCGGGACTTGCCGGATTAGTGAAAAGGATGGCGTCCGGAGAGAATGCGTCACAAACTCGATCCAACTGCTCCGTCGTCGGCTGGAAGCCGTTTTCCGATGAACAGAAGACTTTTCTGAGCTGAACTCCGTGCAGTTCAAACGCCTTAAGGTATTCGCTGAATGTGGGGAGAACGATTGCAGCCCTCTTGATTCCCAGGACCCTTGGAAGCCAGTAGATGAGCTCAGTGGACCCATTTCCGACAATTACCCGGCTCGATGGAAAACCATGGTACTCCGAAACGGCATTGAGAATGTCTCTGGCGTGGATATCGGGATAGTACTGGATCCGATTGAAATGCCTTTCCAGTTCCTGCATCAATCCGGGAGGAGGTCCCAGCGGGTTGATGCTCGCGCTGAAGTCAAGGATCACTTCAGGGGCGCATCCCAGAAGTGATGCAATTTCATAGACATTTCCACCGTGTACAAAACTCATGGGTATCTTCCTCGCCCATCACAATCGGACAAGCGCAAACCTGATTCCAAGAGCCAGGGCAAATGCCAGGAAAGACGCCGCATACATGAGACGCACCATTCCATTGTAGGCTTCCAGTCCCAGGGGCATCACCGGATCACCAAGGGTTGGCTTGTCCACGGGCTTGCCGAAGTAGATGTTCGTTCCTCCCAGCTGAATATTGAGCGCACCGGCTGCGGCGGATTCAGGGTATCCCGCGTTGGGGCTCTTCATCTTCCCGGCGTCCCGGCACATGATCCGCCATGCCTGTCTCCAGTCAAGCCTCAGGATGCTGGCGGCCCCCATCAGGAGCACTCCACTGAGTCTGGAAGGAATCCAATTGACCAGATCATCCGCTCGGGCCGGGAACCAGCCGAAATATCGGTAGCGATCGTTGAGGTAGCCCACCATGGAGTCCATCGTATTCACGGCTTTGTAGGCCATCGCCCAAAGGGGACCTCCCAAGGCCAGGAAAAACATGGGCGCCACAATTCCATCGGAAATGTTTTCGGAGATTGTCTCCAGGAGAGCCCTCACAATCTCCTCTTCATCCAGTTGTGACGTGTCTCTGCTCACGATGCGGCTGAGAGATTCCCTGGCTCCGACGATGTCATGGCCAGCAAGAGCGCGGGCCACTCTGGCCGCTTCAGAATGGAGGCATCGAGTGGCAAGACATGATGCGGCAAGCCAAATCATAACCAGTTGCCCCGCAAGGGGATAGATCTGAGAAGTGATCCCGATGAGTAAAATGGTGGCACTCAAGACCATGGTCATAACAGCCAACCAGAAACCGACCCCTGCCAGCCTCTGCAAAAGAGGCGAAGCCTCCCTGTCGTAGAAAACCCATTCCATGGAACTGATCAGTCGACCCGTCCACCGGATGGGGTGTGGCCACCACCGAGGATCTCCCACAATGAGATCGATCCCATAACTGCAAACAAGATGAGAGGGAAGAAAAACCAATGCTGACTCCGGAGTAGATGGTGTCGTCGCAAGGAATGACCCTTCCCCTGCAACAGAAGTGGCATCAAAACGCACATCTTGAGGGTCTCACGAAAAAGCCCAAAAAATTATGCTATCATTCCGCGAACGCCACAATCCAGTATTCTTGGTGGCTTGGAAAACTCCTGGGTAATCTCTCGATAATCAGGTCGGGATTCCAACCCCGACAGCGTTTGCATCCCGTGTCGGGTATGGAAACGCGACCTACGAAGCAGATGTGATGAAAATCTATTGAGAAGTTGCATTCCCGAACCCCGATTTTCACGAAGGTGACGAACTCTTATGCATCTATCAATTGTGTCAGAGAAGACCCAGGAGCCGGTAAATGCGCTCCACATCGGCATAGCGTCGGACATGATCCGCCAGATGATCGAACTGTTCTTCTTTCCATTTCCGGTATGAAAAGAATGTGAAAGCCTTATCACGTCCCCTGCCGGTCCGTTCCTGCAACTCCCCGAGGAATTTCCTCCTGAACAGGTCGTTGTCAAACACCCCATGGATGTATGTACCCCAGACCCTTCCATCTGGATGGGCCAGACCGTCAAGGATGTCGACAGGTTTCCCTCCCCTGCGGACTATGCTGAACATGGGTCTCGCCTCTCCCCTG
>JAAYUJ010000594.1 GCA_012517775.1 Deltaproteobacteria bacterium | reverse complement strand
TCTCTTGCGAGGAGGGCGATCTGCTTCTCCGGCATGGCGGAGAGGGCTCCGTAGCGGAGGTCCCCGACTATGGGACAGCCTACGTGAGACATCTGGAGGCGTATCTGATGGTGTCTCCCCGTCTCGAGCTGAATCTCAACGAGGGATTTTCTTCCGACACTTTCCAGCACCCGATAGGCGAGCCTTGCTTCCTGGCTTGCGGCTGTGGGGACTGGGACGATCCGGCTGGATTTCCCCTCTCTTCGTTCCATGTGATGCACCAGTCGGCCGGCAGGTTCTTGCGGAGTTCCTTCCACCACCGCAAGATATGTCTTCTTTATGGAGTTCGTGCGGAATTGTCGGCTCATGCGTTCGGCTGCCTTGGATGTTCTGCACAGGAGAAGCACTCCGGCCACGGGGCGATCCAGCCGATGAACAAGGCCGAGAAAGACCCTGCCCGGCTTGCTGTATCTTTCCTTGAGCCATGCCTTCCCCAGATCGAGAAGGGATATCTCTCCGGTTTCGTCTCCTTGAACCAGAAGCCCCGCTGGTTTATATAGGACGAGCAGATGGTTGTCCTCATACAGCAGCGGCCATGAGGGGTGCAAGAAAAAGCCGTGTTCCATGGCGCAGTCTTTCCTGAACAGCCTGGCTGCGGAAACGAATTCGTGCAATCCATATCCGGATTCGAGACATTGAGCGACAGGAAACAGGACCGATTCAGCAACTGCAGAGATCCGTCACCCCAGGAATTGGAGGGGATCCTCATAAAATGCGGCATTCGCCTCTCCAATCACCAGATCCGGCAGCTTTGGGTCTACCACCAACTCCTGCGAAAGCACAACCCTGAATTGAATTTGACGCGCATCCACAGCTTTGCGAACATGGTAGTCAAGCTCTATGCCGACTCCCTGCTTCCCGGCAGGTTGATGGAGATCCCGTCCCCTCTCCTCGATCTGGGGACAGGGGCGGGGATGCCTGGAATTCCCCTCAAGATCGCTCATCCGAAGCTCGAAATTCACTTGGCGGAGGGCCGCGGCAGGAGAGCGGACTTTTTGCGGGAAGCCATCGGGGAATTGGGGCTTTCGGGAATTCATGTGATTGGAAAAGGAATCAACGAGCGTTTTGAACAGCCGGTTCAGGCTGTCATCACGCGCGCGGTGGGGACCATGGTCGAGACGATGCGGCGCGTTCACGGTTGTCTGGCTCCCGGTGGGCTGGCGATCTTCATGAAGGGCCCCAACTGCGAGGAAGAAATTCAGGAAGTAGAAAAGTCCTTTTCGGACGAATACGAACTGGAGAGGAATCTGCCCTACCGCATCGGGGATACGACTCACAGGCGCCGCCTGGTGGTTTTCATGCGAAAGAGTTCTCCCCCATGGGCAGGAAGGGCAATAGCCATGAAGCGTCATGTGGTACGAGCCATCGAAAGTGGACAAAACGAAACGTTCAAGGATCTGAAAAGAGTGCTCACGGCAAAGGGAATCAAAAAGCTCCAGATGGCCCTGGTCTCTGGTCACAAGCAGGTGAATGAAATACTGAGAGACTTTCCGTCGGCGGCGATAGCCTGGATCAGCTGCGCAGACGCCGACCCGCCCACCCCCGATGTCCCTTCCCACGTCATGTGGTATCAGTTGGCGCGATTTCTCTTCGAAACCGTTGACCTGTTTGGGACCAATCATCCCCTTCTCCTGATCATGACAGCCGGCATTGAGCGATGGGACCCCCGGCGGGGACTGCCGTCGGGGACTTCCGTATTTGTGCCTTTTCAGGATCCCGAGAATGTGGGCGCCGTCATCCGCTCCGCCGTGGCGTTCGGGGTAGACCGAATCATCCTGCTTGAAGAAAGCGCCAACCCGTACCATCCCAAAGCGCTGAGGGCTTCAGGAGGCGCCGTATTGCACGCGAGCCTCATGGAGGGGCCGTCCATTCGGGACCTGCCCCGCGATATCCCCATATTTGCCCTTTCAGTGGAAGGCCGGGACATCGCCTCTGTTGACTTCCCTGAAACATTCGGGCTCCTGCCGGGGTTGGAGGGTCCCGGATTGCCCTGGGATTGGAAAGGCGTTTCACTGTCCGTTCCCATCTGTCGGAAAGTGGAGTCACTGAACGCCGCCACGGCAACAGCGATAGCCCTCTATGTCTGGTCACAGCGGATGAAAGGGCAGGGGGCTGTTCGTCTTTGAGGTATCACAGCGTATCCCTTTTTCGCATGTAAAGAGACTCTTTCACCGAGGCCCAAGGGCTGTCGGGATTGGGAACACTGACCGTCTTATTGGGAAAGCACGGATGCATTTGATTGGAGAAGTGATTCATTTTCTCCAAGAAAGGAAATTGAAGGTGGTCAGACGCGCTACAGTCTTTTCTGAACTCAACTTTCCCCAATGGATACCAGAGAGCGCTGAATGGCGCACTGAAAACGAGATAGACGGGAGCCTGCTTTTGCTGGTGCCGGGAGGAACCTTCCTGGCAGGCGGGGGGGGAGAAGATCAAAAATATGGTGAGCCATTTCCTGTGGATCTGGATCCTTATTACCTGGCGGTACATCCTGTGACCAACAGGCAATACCTGAGTTTTGTGGAAGCAACGGGCCATCGAACACCGGACCCGG
>JAAYUJ010000593.1 GCA_012517775.1 Deltaproteobacteria bacterium | reverse complement strand
TTGCCTGGCAGACGTGGTGGTGGTGGATGTTCAATGCGATTATTTCAAGGAGTCTCTTGGTAATGTTCGGGAGGGACATGCGGACATCGCGGCTCTTGAAGACAGCCTGAAGATCATTGGAGACAAAATCAACCCCGATTGTCTGGTGCTCATCGAAACCACCGTGCCGCCGGGGACGACGGAGTATGTGGCCTATCCCATCCTGAAGAAGGCATTTGTGAAGCGAGGTTTGACCGAGGCAGAGCCGCTTCTCGCTCACTCCTTCGAAAGAGTCATGCCCGGCAGGAACTATGTTTCATCCATCCGGGACTTCTGGCGCGTGTGCAGCGGCGTAAATGAGGAAGCTAGAAAACGGGTAAGGAAGTTTCTCTCGGAAGTTCTGAATGTGGAGAAATATCCCTTGACGGTTCTGGACCGCCCCATCGAAAGTGAAACGTGCAAAATCGTTGAAAACTCATACCGTGCGACGATCCTCGCATTTTTGCATGAGTGGAGTATTTTTTCTGAGCGCAACGGAGTAGACCTCATCAAGGTCATCGAGGCGATCAAGGTTCGGCCGACCCATTCCAACATCATTTTTCCAGGCCCGGGCATAGGCGGTTACTGTCTGCCCAAGGACGGCGGCCTGGGTGTATGGGCATATCAGACCCTCATGGGCTTTGAGGATGATATTTTCAGAATCACCCCACAGGCAATCGATATCAACGATACCAGGGCTCTCCATGCCACTCAGCTGGTGAGGGATGCTCTGCGCAACATGGGAAAGATCGTCGCTGCCTGCAAAATCGCCCTGCTGGGGGCATCCTACCGGGAGGATGTGGGGGATACACGATACAGTGGATCAGAGCTCATTGTGCGCAAACTCACTGAGATGGGTGCCGAAGTCGTGGTCCATGACCCCTACGTGAAACACTGGTGGGAGTTCGAGAAGCAAGAAACTTATCCCGCTCCGGGGCACTCGTGGTCCCGCTTTTTCCGTAATCAGGGAAAGCTCAATGATCTCAGGATACAGAAAGATGTTGATTCGACCCTCCAGGGTGCCGATGCCGTTGTGTTCGCCGTGCGGCACGAACCCTACCTGCATCTTGCTCCGGAAAAAGTCGTGGAGATGACCGGTCGTCCCGTCGCCGTCATTGACTGCTTCGGTATTCTGGATGACAGGAGAATTCAGAGGTATTTCGAACTCGGGTGTGAGGTCAAAGGAATGGGCCGCGGCCAGATACAACGAATCAAGGACGATGTGCGACGCAGAGGAGCTGTCAGATCCTGAACAGTCCCCCATGCCCTTTTATCGCACCCGAAAGCGTATACAGCGCAGGACTTATCGCTGAGAGCGCAGGGCCCACAGAAATTCTTCGATGGTATTTTGTCTCGGATCTCTGCGTCCTCAGCGGTTGAAACCGTGACTTCTCAATAAGTCCAGGTAACGACAGCTTTGTAGGTCGGGTTTCCATAACCGACACATTGGAGCAAAGGCTGCTGGGATTGGAATCCCGACCTACTTATTGAGAAAGTGCTTGAAACCAGTTCAATCCGGCGTTCTTGTGAAAGGAAAGGCCCATTCCCAAGGTTCTCTCTTTCGGTCGGAATACTTTCCAGAAGCCCCTTGACGAACGTATGCACGAGAGGCTGAACGCGCAGGTACCTGAGAGTAAGTATTTATCAAAGTGAGTTGACGCGCATGCGCGCTTTTTTCCCCGGCCAGAAGGAATGCGGGACTGACGTTTCAAAAGAATAGACACTTTTGATTCTCTAGCGCTGACTCAGTCTCAGGAGCTTTTTCCGTCTCATCCCCGATGCCGGGCTCTAGAAGCTCAGCTCCACCCGGATCATCCCCGCAAAGACGGCGTCATTGTCTCCGTTTCCCACAGGGTTGACCACCCATTGAAGATCAGGCGTGAGCGCCACATGCTCATTCAGGGCGATCCGGTAGTAGGCCTCCGCATGGAATTCCGTCCCGTCATTGTCGGGCTCGATGTGCCCCTTCAC
>JAAYUJ010000592.1 GCA_012517775.1 Deltaproteobacteria bacterium | reverse complement strand
GTGTTGAACAAGGCCCCTCCAGGCGTCTTCCCTGGATCAATAAGGTTTTCGAAGTAATCGCTCTGTTGCTTGAACTGGTTCTCCACGTCCTTCCAGGTGAGTGACCACACCAGGAACCGGCCGGACCTGACGAGAGCCATCCTATGGGCGAGATCGTCCCCAATGCGGTCCCGGTGATAAAGAAAACCATCGGTGAAGACGGCCACAGGCTTGAGGAGGTGCTGTCCCCTTGCCGGCCGGAAGACGAAGTCGGCCTGGGAAGGAATCTACACCCCTTCCTTTGGACCCAGTTTCACCTGTGGCTATACCCGATAGGCCATGCCTCCGATCTTCAGGAAATAACCGGGTTTCCCGTTCACAACCTCTTTGGTGAGAGCCACATCCAGTTCAGGTCCCCTGAACCTCCTCAGGGCTTCGATGAAGCGGGCCTCCAGTTCACTGTCGAAAAGGACGTTCACCTTGACGTTCTTGAGGGTGTCGGTTTTGACCAGGCGCTCTTTTTGCCGGAGAAGGGACGAGAGAAGCTCCATGGCCGTGTCCCTGGAGATTTCCGTCATCCGGGTGCTGTTCTTGTAGGCGTAAAGACATTGATAACATCCGTCCTTTTCCGGGTCCTCGTTACAGGGGCAAGCCTTCAGTGCATCCAGCGCAAGCTGAAAGACCTCCATCATGGGCTGCTCGGACCGCATCAGTTGCTTGAGATACCCGGTACCCCCGGGCACCGTGTCAAAGAGCACAAGGTATTTCTTCCTGTAGGAAGTCTCGGGAACAGGTTCCTCGTGGTCCGTTATCCTGAGGTGGTCAACACTCCCCTCGAATTTCCGTTTGAGCCCCAGTTGCAGGGCGGCCAGGAAGGAATGATGCTTGCGTTCGGATCCTGTGAAGGTCGTCACGGGAAGCAAAATGCGAATAGCCTCGGATGAGAAATCCCGATAGAGATAGACACAATCGATCAGGTTTCGGTCCGATTCCTGGTCTCGGGACGTGCAAGTCAGACCATGCTTGATCCTCCCGTTGTGGTCCTGAACCTTCCCGCAATGCCGACAGAGCCCGAAGGCTTTTCGGGGAAGTTCCACCCCCGCAAAGGTGACCTTTTCAGCAAACTCCCCCTTCTCCCCAAAGTTGATTTCCCGGAAGGTGGCTTTGGAGAGGAATTCAAAACCGAAGGCCACATCGTCACTGTCCAGACGATAGGCGTCCGTCACGTGCTCCTGGTTGAAATCGAGGAGGAGCTGTTTTTCATAGAAACTTGGCTCCCGCTCGTCACTGTCATCACCGATTCTGCTCTCCCGGTCGGAGGTGGTGGCAAAGACCTGCCGCAGCCGGACCATGCTCCGCTTCTGGCCTTCATCGCTCCAGAGCATGCTCCCGCAGTTGGGGCAGCTGCTCTTTTCGGGCTCCAGACCGATCAGTTCCGAATGAGAGCAGTTGTTGCAGATGCGCCATGTCTCCACCTGGGACACGTTCATGTCCACCTGGTCCACCCGGACCTTGCGCCCCCCGGCATAGAAGTGATTTGCAGGGGCCAGTTCCGCAATGGCACTGGCGGCAGGGCGCTCATACTCATAGACCCAGGTGTTGTATCCCCCTTCACCTTCCTGTCTCTTTTGCTTCTTTCGGTAGATAATCGACCGCAACTGGACTCCCGCCTCGGGGAATGCATAGTTTGGAATGAGCCCCTCATCCGTCAGGAAGTTGAGCGTGTCCCGGCCGTTGATGAGGCTCACCAGCTTCTGGAGGGCGCTCTTCTCCCGTTTGAGCTCATCCAGCTCGGTCTCGTAGTTCTTCCCCTTCGCCGGGTCCTCTTCCTTGCGGCGAATCCTGTCCCTGAGGAGCTTCACCTTATTCTGGAGCGAGTGCCGCTCCTTCTTGAGGTTGTGCAGTTCCTCGACGATGCGGTAGCGGAGGCTCCCGGGCCCGCTTTCTTCCTCGCGAACGAATCGGGTCAGATGATCCCTCGAATCCTCAGTGAGGGAATCGGAGAAGAGCTCGATGAATCGGTCCAGGAGCTCCGTCCGGTGTGTCTCGATGAAATACAGGAGATTGTGGGGGAACTTCCGCCTGTCGGCGGGTTCCAGGTTGTTCAACACATGGCCGAGCCGCATGGGAAGGGCCGTTTCGGATATCCCGGATTCCACCCAGCGGTCGAAGCAAAATGCTGTGAACTGGCGCTCCAGCACCGCGGACGCATTGAGAAAAACCCCGGGCGGCTCAACCCTCCCTGTGATCATCTCCTTCGGGTTCGAAAAAAAGTAAAGGTCATGGGGCCTGGCATTGGCCACGGTGAGGTTGAGAGCATTGCCATCGCGCCGCCCCGCTCGCCCGATCCTTTGCAGATAATTTGCCTGGGCCGGTGGAACGGAGCAGAGCACGACCGTGGAAAGGTCTCCGATATCGATTCTCATTTCGAGAGTGGGGGTGCACGAAAGAAGGTTCGGATACCAGGGTTTTCGGTCCTCCGCCTGGGCTTTGAATTGCTATCACCGAAGATGAATGGACCCATGTATGAGCGAAGAAGTGGGTCCAGTGAGTTGATTTTTTCGGTGATGCCTGCAGCAGTTTTTGAACCCCCCGCTGCCCATTCCTTCATCGGGTAGATGATCGATCTTTTTTTT
>JAAYUJ010000591.1 GCA_012517775.1 Deltaproteobacteria bacterium | reverse complement strand
GATGGGTGAGCACGTCGTCGCTCCCCAGCAGGAAAGGAAGTTCCAGTTTTTCCGCCATTGATCGGACAAACAGAGCGTCCTTCCGGGATTCCTCCCCTCGCAGACGGTGATCGAAGTGAACGACGGAGATGCGCTCCAGGTCAAGGGTGGCCTTCAGGGAATGAAGGAGGTGAAGAAGGGCAACCGAATCGGGACCACCCGATACGGCTGCCAGAAGATGTTTTACTCCTTTGACGAGATCGTGTCTCTGGATGAAAGAGAGTACGCGGCTCTCAAAAGGCCCCATATTCCTCATGGGCTTTCGACGTCGACGGGATGGGGAAGAATGCTTCCCGGCGTTTCCTTCTGAGGATTCGGGTTGGTAACCTCTGGCAGAAGAGGTGTCATGTGTTTTCCCTTTCTCCCGTTGATGAGAAGCTTTCCCTCACCGTTGATGACAGTGTTGTCCTCCAGAATGATGAGGCCGAAACGCTCGGCGACGTTACTTCTGTATTGGTACTCCATGGAGCGCTTGCGCAGTCGATAATTGAGTATGATGAGCATGAAAACAAAGCCGGCAGCCAGCAGAACCAGTGCAGCCAGGGAAAAGAGGAGGATTTTTACGGATTTCTCCCCCACACTTCCGAAGAAGCCCAGGATCGAATCCAGCTGATAGCAAAACCCCACTGCAATCGCCAGAAGAAGAAGGAGACTCAAAAAGGGAAGCTTCTGCAGCCAGTCGACTGTTCTCAGGAACTTGTAAGCCCGTCCGGACCTGTCGAGTGGAAGGTCTATTTCTTCCTGTGCCGGGGAGTTTTGTGGCTGGTTCTCGTGCTCTCCGAAATACTTGTTGAATCCGACGATAATGACGCCAACCAGGAAGGTGATGGCTACAGGGGCGAGAAAAGCAACCAGAAAATACACCTTCCAGGGAAAGGTGGTTTCCCCATGATCCGGGTGGGTAGTTATCCCATCGCCCAACTGGTAAAGCCAGCAAAAGGCAAAAATCCCCACCTCAACCCAAAGGAGAAAGAACAGGTACTTCTTGAACAGTTGCTTCTTCTCCATGTCATCAAAAAGCGCAGCAATCCCGTGCAGCGTTCTATCCGTTTTCTCAGTCGCGCTCTTCATAGCCCAACACCTGTGCCTGTTTTTTCTTTTGTTTGACATCTCACCAGAAATACTGGATATGCACATCGTGTGACGATAGCAAATGGACAAGATGGGGTCAACCTGGATCTAGCTCGAACCTTCAAGAGACTGCCTCTTCGTATGACCTGCCACCTGTTTTCCCCGGAGGAAAGCCATGTCATCCAAAACCGTGTATGAAACCGTTTTGCCAGGCCTCAAGCTCCTCTCCCGTGGAAAGGTGAGAGATATCTATGACCTGGATGATTCACTCCTCATTGTTGCCACTGACCGTGTTTCGGCCTTTGATGTCGTGATGCCGACCCCCATCCCCGACAAGGGCAAAATACTGACACAGTTGTCGGACTTCTGGCTGCACTTCCTGAAGGGAATGATCGAACACCACCTGATAAGCACTAATGTTTCTGAATTTCCGGTCATCTGTCAGCATTACGCCAATGATCTGGTCGGACGAAGCATGTGGGTGAAGAAGGCTGAAGTGTTGCCGGTGGAATGCATTGTGAGGGGTTACCTTGTGGGGTCGGGATGGAAGGACTACCGGGAAACCGGAGGAGTGTGCGGGATTCCCCTTCCCCCAGGTTTGAAAGAGGCGGAGAAGCTCCCCCGGCCGATATTCACCCCTTCCACCAAGGCTGCTCGTGGGCAACACGACGAGAACATCTCATTCAATCAAATGGCCAGACTCATCGGCGCTGATCTTTCAAGAAGAATCGAGCAACAGAGTATCGGCATCTATGAGAAGGCCGCCCGTTACGCGGCAGGGAAGGGAATCATCCTGGCGGATACCAAATTCGAATTTGGGTTGTTCGAAGGTCGGCTTATTCTGGTGGATGAAGTATTGACCCCTGACTCAAGCCGGTTTTGGCTCTCGGATCGTTATCAGCCTGGACAAAGCCCGGAAAGCTTCGACAAACAGTACCTGAGGGACTATCTCCTCCAATCCGGATGGAAAACCACCGATCCTCCTCCTGATCTCCCCGTGGATGTGGTCCGGAACACTCGCGCGCGATATCTGGAAGCGCTGGAGCGCCTTTCGGGCAAGGGACTGGCGGGATAGTGCCCGTCATGGAAAAT
>JAAYUJ010000590.1 GCA_012517775.1 Deltaproteobacteria bacterium | reverse complement strand
GCGGAGTACGGCGGGTCTCGTGTTCAATCAGCTTCCCCTGGATAGGCTCCCCCTGTTCCTGCGAGGGGGAGAAATAGCTTTCGAGCTCTACGAGCAAGTGCTCGCCAATACTCTGGGTTTACTGGTGCTACCGACGCGGCGACCGATTCCATGGAGCGTTACCATACCCGCTTCCCGTATCAAGCGCATGGGATTCGAACCCGAGCAAGCGCTGCTTCCTTATACAGGACGATCATTTCAGGGATATCGTCTCCTGCAGGAGTATTTCGCGTTTCCAGAGCGCTTTCTGTTTATTGAATTGACGGAACTGAGACCGGCGATCAGCCGCTGCGAAGCCAGCGAATTGGATCTCGTTTTCCTGCTCGATCGCAGCAGCGGAAAGCTTGCTGATGCGATCGACCTTTCCCATTTCAACCTGTTTTGCACACCGGTCGTTAATCTGTTTTCCAAACGCACCGATCGGATTCACATCACTTCAGAAACAGCAGCGTACCATGTCGTACCGGATCGCACCAGGCCCCTGGATTTTGAAGTGTATAACGTATCCGAAGTCTTGGGCTATGGTGATCGGGCTGATCCCGAAGTGGAATTCTTACCTTTCTACCAGGTCGTGGATCGGCGCGGCAGTTATCATGAACCCAAAGCCTTTTTCACACTCTACCGTGAGCAACGTCGGCCAGGAGCCAAGCAGAGGCTGGGCCAGCGTCGCGAAAATGAGACCCGCTCGACGCGATATGTAGGCAGCGAGGTCTTCCTATCACTGGTTGACGCCGATGAAGCCCCATATGGGGGCAATTTGAAACAAATAGGGCTCAAGACCCTTTGCACCAATCGCGACCTGCCACTGCGCATGCCGGTCGGGGTCGGTACAACCGATTTCACGCTGCAAACCGGGGCACAGTACGAGTCGATCCGCTGCCTCGCAGGACCGACCCCTCCCAGACACTCCCATGCCCACAAAGACATTGCATGGAAACTGATCAGCCATCTGTCGCTCAACTACCTGTCGATAGTGGATAACGATCAGGATGGCGGAGCGGCTGCTTTGCGGCAACTTCTGATGCTTTACGGGCATTACAGTGAGCCGAGTGTAGGAAAGCAGATTGATGGGGTGCTGTCCATTGTCTCCAGGCCTGTCGCGAGGCGTATCCCCAGTCCGGGCCCTATCGTCTTCGGCCGGGGCCTTGAACTGACAGTCACCCTGGATGAATCGGCTTTTGAAGGCGGCGGAACCTTCCTCCTGGGAGCCGTGCTGGAGAGGTTCTTTACCCGCTACGTCAGCATCAACTCATTTACGGAAACGGTCATACGGACTGCAGATCGTGGGGAGATCATGCGATGGCCGGCACGGATCGGGACCCGACACATCGGTTAGCGGAACTGCTTCAAGCCATGAAGGACAAGCCGTTTTCGTTCGGCTTCTACCAGGCCATGCGGCTCTTCGAATGCTTTTACCCGGACAAGCCCCGCATCGGTACCTCCAGACGGCCTGCTGACGATCCCATACGTCTGGGACAGGAACCGGCCATGACCTTTGAATCGGCCAGCCTGACCGCTTTTGAAAAGGGGCAGGAGGGAAAACCGCACAGGCTGAAGGAGCGCTTTTTGGGCCTTTTGGGTCCTAACGGCCCCCTGCCGTTGCACTTGAACGAATATGCGTACCGCCAGGAAATGCCCCGCCAACGATCAGATTACGCCCAAGAGAGGCAGGGGGAAGATCGAATTCCCACGTTCGCCGATTTCCTCGATATTTTCCATCACCGCATCCTTTCACTTTTCTATCGTGCCTGGGCCAACAAAGAACCGACAGTCAGTTTTGACCGGCCTGACTCGGATCGGTTTGGAGACTACGTTGCTTCCTTTGAGGGTCTCGGCATGTCGGCCCTGCGCCATCGGGATGAGATTTCCGATCTGACAAAGCTCCATTTTTGCGGAAGACTGGCGTGTCAGACCAAGTGCCCCGAAGGTCTGGAGGCTTTGCTGGCCGGTTACTTCAACCTGCCTGTCAGCATCGAAGAGAATGTAGGCGAGTGGCTGAATCTTCCCGCCGGGCAAGTCTGCCGGCTGGGTAAAGATCCAGGAAACGGGACCCTCGGAAGATCTGTTATCGTGGGTCGAACGGTCTGGATTTGCCAGCACAAGTTCCGCATCAGGCTGGGACCATTGAGCTATGAGGATTATCAGAGCATGCTGCCGGGTGGAAAGCGGATCAGGCATCTGGTGGCCCTGGTGCGGAATTACATTGGCGATGAGCTGGCTTGGGACGTCAAACTGGTGCTCAAACGGGAGGAAGTGCCTGCTGTTCGCCTCAGTGACGCATTTCGTCTGGGGTGGACAACCTGGCTGGGGAAAAGACCATGGGAAACGGACGCCGATGACCTTGCACTCAATGCTTTTGCTTTCGTGAACAAAAGCCCAGGAGGAAAAGCGAAGTGACTGAGATCAGCCGCAGCGCCTTATTTGGCAAGTTGGACAGCCTGGCATACAAGGCTGTCGACAACGCAACGGTTTTCTGCAAGATGCGGGGTAATCCGAGTGTCGAACTGGCGCACTGGCTGTACCAGATCTTGCAGCTTCACGATTCGGATCTGCATCGTATCATCAGACACTTTGGGCTCGATCTTTCAAGGCTGGCAAAAGACATCACTGCCGCTCTGGATCGTCTTCCAAGGGGATCCACCAGCACTCTGGATTTGTCTTCGCACGTGGAGGAGGCGGTAGAACGTGGATGGCTGTACGGGACCCTGATGTTCAATGAATCGAAGGTGCGGACCGGCCATCTGCTGATTGGGATTCTGAAGACACGCGGATTAAACTACGCACTGAAGGCTGTTAGCAATGAATTTGCCAAGATAAGCCCTGATAGCCTCACCGGCCAGTTTCACAGCATTGTGGGCGGATCACCGGAGGAACACCTGGCAGCTTTCGATGGGACCCATTTGGGTGAAGCGGCTCCTGCCACAGCAGAGGGGGAAATGCCTGCAGCCCCCCTTGGCGAACAGCAAGCCCTGCGCCAGTTTTCCCAGGATCTCACCGAAAAGGCGCGTAAAGGGGAGATCGATCCTATTGTCGGGCGTGATGGCGAGATCCGGCAAATTACTGACATCCTCATGCGCAGGCGACAGAACAACCCGATTCTCACCGGTGAAGCGGGAGTTGGGAAGACCGCCGTGGTGGAAGGTTTCGCCTTGCGTATTTCGAGAGGCGACGTACCACCGCCCTTGCAAAATGTCACCCTGCGGGCATTGGATATCGGCCTGCTGCAGGCTGGAGCAAGCTATAAAGGTGAATTCGAAAAGCGTCTGCGCCAGGTGATCGATGAAGTCCAATCGTCGCAAAAGCCGATCATCCTGTTTATCGACGAGGCGCACACTTTGATCGGAGCTGGAGGTACCGCCGGCACAGGAGATGCCGCCAACCTGCTGAAACCGGCACTGGCACGAGGCACGCTGCGCACCATAGCCGCGACGACCTGGACGGAATACAAGAGACACATCGAAAAGGACCCGGCTCTGACACGCCGTTTCCAGGTGGTGCAGATACGTGAGCCCGGCGAGGAGAAGGCGATCCTCATGATGCGTGCCATGGCTTCGGTAATGGAGCGCTATCATTCGGTGCAGGTCATCGATGAAGCGCTGGAGGCCGCAGTCAAATTGTCTCACCGTTACATACCGGATAGACAGTTGCCGGACAAAGCGGTGAGCCTCCTGGATACCGCCTGTGCCCGTGTCGCCATCAGTCAGCACGCCGTCCCTGCCGAAGTGGATGACAGCCGGCAGCGTATCATCGCTTTGGAAACCGAACTACAGATCATTGAGCGTGAAAAGTGCGTTGGCGTCGACGTCTTGGAGCGTGAGGCGTCCGCAAAGGCATCGCTGGAAGGTGAACACGAGCGACTGCAGCAGATCGAAGAGCGGTGGGCGGCGGAGAAAGAACTGGTGGAGAAAATCCTCGATATCCGCAAGCAATTGCGTGAGGCGATGGACAAAGCCCATGAGGCTGAAATCGAAGCTGAAGCGGCACCGGAGACGAAACCCGATGTGGTGGGCGAGACTCTTGGGGCAGTACCCCCTGAATCGCCGGCTGCAGCAACAGAGGCCAAACCGGAGACCTTAAGTGAAGTTGCGCCCGAGGCGGTGCCGGCCGGTGGCGACGGACGAGACCCTCAGCAGTTGGGCGAGGAATTGCGGACTCTGCAGATCAAACTGCGTGAACTGCAGGGAGAATCACCGCTGATAATCCCCACTGTTGACGGCCAGGCGGTGGCATCGGTGGTCGCGGACTGGACGGGCATTCCGGTTGGCCGAATGGTGAAAAACGAGATCGACACCGTTTTGCATCTGGCGGATATTCTGAACCGACGTATCATCGGTCAGCGCCATGCCCTGGAGATGATCAGCAGACGCATTCAGACGTCACGAGCCAGGCTGGACAATCCCAAGAAACCCATCGGCGTGTTCATGCTGGCCGGCCCTTCGGGGGTCGGTAAGACCGAAACCGCCCTCGCACTGGCCGAAGCCCTCTACGGCGGCGAACAGAATGTGGTGACCATCAATATGAGCGAGTTCCAGGAGGCGCACACCGTCTCCACCCTCAAGGGAGCACCCCCCGGCTATGTCGGGTTCGGCGAGGGGGGCAGGCTGACGGAGGCCGTTCGCCGCAGGCCCTACAGCGTTATCCTGCTGGATGAGGTGGAAAAGGCCCACCCCGATGTGCATGAGATCTTTTTCCAGGTCTTCGACAAAGGCTCCATGGAAGATGGGGAGGGGCGGTTCATCGATTTCAAGAACACTTTGCTGCTTCTTACAACCAATGTCGGCACCGAAGTCATCATGAGGTTGTGCAGGGACCCCAACGCGCTGCCGAACCCCGAAAACCTTGCCATGGCGATCAGAAAACCCTTGCTCGACGTTTTTCCGCCTGCCCTGCTGGGGCGGCTCATCACCATTCCCTATTACCCTCTCAACGACGCCGTGCTGGCGGACATCGTGCGCCTCCAGCTGGGCCGCATCGAGAAAGGCATTTTCCAGAATCACAGGATACCCTTCACCTACGATGAGG
>JAAYUJ010000589.1 GCA_012517775.1 Deltaproteobacteria bacterium | reverse complement strand
TAGTCATTGACGCGCCCTCCCATTTGTGGCATCTCAACCGCGAATGCCTTGGACACCAAGATAAAAACCATCACAACAAGAAGCCTTTTCATTGCCACACCCCTCTGAAGATGGTTTCAAACGGAACTGCTTCCAGGCGTCCAGAACGCCCACAACTCCTGAGCAAATCACCCTCCCCCGAACCACCTGTAATCCTCGTGGTTCTCCTCCGATACAAACCTCCTGACAGCGCGTCAGAGACTGGGCCGGCACAGGACAATCCCTTGTTTCTTGCCTGAAAAGGGAAAGTTGCTGCCAGGAACGTCTCACCCAGGTTATTCGGAAGATGGAGACATGAATTGACAGGCAAATAGGGTGAACAGCCAATGGAGAAGGTCGGTACTCAGTGGATGGCGAAATCTTGGTGAAAAGAATCCTTCAGAATGCGACGGTAATGGCTTTGGATGAACAGGAGTGGAGCCGTGATCTCAGACGTTCGGAAATGAAAACCCCCTGCATCACTCAGGGCACGGGGAATATTGCTCGACTGCAGCGCGACAGACGTCGATGAGTATGCAATTTTATTCTAGGCCTTCTTGTTTCAAATTTCAAGAAATCTTATCCAGTGCATTCTCGCTCGCGAGATGGAATTCCTCACGTCGCCTGTTGAAGGAGTCAGTTTCTGTTGACAGAATATACCGAGCCAAGTATTTTACAATACAGAGGTAATTTTATCCTTGGTCCTTTTTGTATCAATGAGGAGGAATCCAATGAAAGTCTTTCTCATCATATGCCTTCTCATAACCCTCCCGGCTTGTGCCAGCTTCCGGGAGAGCTGGAAGGAGAATTCCGCAACCGCACCGGATGGCAGTGCTTCTGAGGGGAGTGTGAAGTTTTCTCTCGGGGTGCTGGAAGGGACCGAAAGTGAAGAGAAAACGGATCGCTACGACAGAAGAGACAGCAGCCCCGTGGATAACCTCTCCATTGGCATTTCCAACTCCTGGGACTTTTAGGATTGCAGGCGGGAGGCCGGCTGTCGATATCCATCCGGTCAATTCACCTGGAGAGAGCATGGGAATCGATCAGAGAAGGCAGAAGAGACTGAGAGCAAAGTATGGCGCGCTTGCTTCTTTTTTTCCGCCAACCCCCGATTTCACCCTCGTGATCGGGAGGCTCATCGACATGAGCACCTCCGGCCTGGCCATGCAATACTATGCGAAAGAACGCCCTTCCCGTGTGTCGAAACATTTGGAAATATTCGGCATTCATCATCCACTGATACACATCGAGCGCATCCCCGGAGACATCGTCTATGACTTCGAGGTCACGTCAAGAACTCGAAGCACTCTCAAAGAGAGACGGTGTGGGATCGTGTTCGGGACCCTTACTGAATCCAAGCGACTTGAGGTGGAACAGTTCATCAAGCAGTATGCCTTTCGCCGTGTGTGATCGGGTCTGTTGTCTCCAACTTCTGTCGTGGGGCGGCTTTCCGATCATCTCTCGTAATGCCGAACCAATGCCTGCCTGTTACCTTCTCAATAATTGGGTCGGGATTCCAACCCCGAGAGCCTTTGCACCAAGGTGTCGGGTATGGAAACCCGACCTACGAAGTTGTCGATACCTGAACTGGTTGAGAAGTCACCCTGCCTACTTATAACCGCTTCAGGACAGTGGAGCATCATTGCACGATGGTGCAGAGACGCACATATTCCCAGCGACGTTTTCCTCATTCAGACAAACACCGGCACGCAGGATTCAGGCATTTCACCACATGGGTCTTGCCGGTGTAATGCATACCGCCAAATGTCGACAACCTCGCCCAATATCTACAACCCGAAGTTCCCGGATTTCAGCAGATCATCGAAATAATCAATCGTCTTGCGCAGCCCCTCATCCAGAGGCACTTTGGGCTTCCAGCCGAGTTTTGACTCAGCAAGTGCGATGTCAGGCTTCCGCATGATGGGATCATCCTGAGGAAGCGGTTTGAATATCCATTCAGATTTGCTACCAGTCATTTCCTTGACCTTTTCAGCCAGTTCCATGATCGTGAACTCTCCGGGATTACCAAGATTCACCGGGCCGGTGAAATCATCCGGGCTGTCCATCAACCTCACAAAACCTTCGATGAGATCGTCCACATAGCAAAAGGACCGCGTTTGGCTCCCATCTCCATAAATGGTAATAGGGTTGTTCCGAAGGGCTTGAACGATGAAGTTGGAAACGACGCGACCGTCATTGGGGTGCATCCTCGGACCGTATGTATTGAAAATGCGGGCGACCTTGATCTTCAAGCGGTGTTGGCGATGATAGTCGAAGAACAGCGTCTCCGCGCACCGTTTCCCTTCATCATAGCAGGAACGCAACCCGATGGGATTGACGTGCCCCCAATAGGATTCCTTTTGCGGATGCACTTTGGGATCGCCGTAGACTTCGGATGTCGAGGCTTGCATGATCTTGGCCTTGACCCGTTTGGCCAATCCCAGCATATTGATGGAGCCATGCACATTCACCTTCGTAGTCTGAACGGGATCGTTCTGATAGTGAACGGGAGAAGCTGGACAGGCCAGATTGAAGATCTCATCCACTTCCACATAAAGGGGATACGTAATGTCATGGCGCAACAGCTCAAAGTACGGGGTCCCAAGCAGGTGCACGATATTTCCTTTGCTGCCCGTATAAAAGTTGTCTATACACAGCACGTCTCGACCTTCATTGAGAAGTCGCTCACAAAGGTGCGAACCAAGAAATCCGGCACCACCGGTTACTGCACAGCGCTTTCTGAGATGCATGGAATACCCTTCCATTCATGATAATTATGATAAAGTGTGCCTGGTTCGATTTCGTCAACCCATGGTCAGGAGCGGCTCAAGCATTCACAATGACACCCTCTGGCCTGAGTTGCGGTAATTTAGAGCATCCGTTAACCTTTGACAATCCCTTCATTCATTGAATCACAAACGACAATGAGCATGTTTCAGGCACATGGCACAAGGCAAATTTTTCGGAAGGCATAGCATCTGATAAAGGAGGTTTCGTGCAGCATCAAAACGATGTCAGACCGGGACGAATTCTCGAGATATCAGGCAGCTACTGGAAAACCTGCACCCTTCACGCGGCTGTGAAGCTCGGAGTATTCACTGCGATCGGTTCCAGAATGATCACGGCGGAAGATCTCGCTGGAGAAATGAATGTGGATTCACGGGCCTTGGAAATGCTTCTCAACGCGTTGAGTGCCATGGACCTGCTTGAGAAGAATGAAAACCTGTTCAAGAACACTGCGGAGGCATCAATATTTCTGGAAAAGAGCTCACCTGCATATGTGGGATACATGATCATGCATCACCATCATCTGATGGACTCGTGGTTAAGGCTCGACAGTGCCGTCACGACCGGCAAGCCTGTCCGATCCAGAGCAACACACAGTGATGCCGAGTGGCGTGAGAGCTTTCTCATGGGAATGTACAATCTGGCCATGAGCATTGCTCCCCGGATTGCCGAGCTCATCGATTTGCAGAATCGGCGTCACTTTCTGGATCTCGGAGGGGGTCCGGGCACCTACGCCATCCATTTCTGCCTCAAAAACCCGCATCTGAATGCCACGATCTATGATCTCCCCTCGACAGAGCCCTTTGCTGCCAGCACCATCAGGAGATTTGGGCTGCAGGACCGCGTACGATTCGAATCAGGAGACTACCTGCGAGAAGAAATCAAGGGGTCCTTTGACGTGGTATGGCTGTCGCAAATCCTCCACGGTGAAGGACCCGAGGCGTGCCAGATGATCATCGATCGAGCTGTGGGTGCAGTAGAGCCTGGAGGACTCATATTCGTTCACGACTTCATACTCAATAACAGCATGGATGGTCCCCTTTTTCCAGCTCTATTCTCGTTGAACATGCTCCTGGGAACACCTGACGGACAGTCCTACTCAGAGGAACAAATCCGGAATATGCTCAAACGTGCAGGAGTAAAGGAGATTCGGCGCATTCCCTTTCAGGGGCCGAACGACTCTGGTATCATCGGAGGTACCGTCTGACCGCTTCTCATGAGTGTTCAGCACGCTGACGAATCAGAGTGCTCACCTCCACTTCTTCCTTGCCCTGGTCATGTAAGTTTCGAGTTCTCCCATGAGAAGTGCCCTTTTCAGTTCACTGAATGTGCAGTCCACATCGCGGTCGATGCGTGTATTGAAGAACCACTGAACCGGTATGAATGCAGCAACGGCCGCAAGGAAAACAAGGACGACCTCTCCCTGAAAGCTGCTTTTGAAATATCGATCGAAGTGGACAAAGGAATTGAACACTCCGATTATCGCGAGGATGAAAGCCACCGTCTCAACCGCGAGATTCACCTCACTTCTGAACGGCTTGCGGATTACCGATATGGACTTCACCCATTGCCTTCGATCCCGAACGAGCTCGGAGATGAACTCCTTCTGCGAACCCTTCTCCACGTGGGATTCGTAATCCAGCAGCAGCCTCTTCCTGAATTCCTTCATGGGCCTGATGGCTGCATAAGCCAGGAGCGCTCCCGTGGCGGCTCCCAAAAACACAAAACCGATCATTTGAATGATTCCTAAGCTATAGATATGCGTTTATATTGAATTATGGCGGCAATCGGGAAAACCGCCCCTTTTTGAGTAAACCCAATCTCATCGAAGCCGACACATCCTGCAGTTGAAAGCATCCACGCAGGAATTGCGTGTCATTGCCGCTGGATCAGGTATCTTATGGCATATAGGAAGGCGCACGAGAAGTAAACATGCATTTCACGCCGACTCCCAGATTGTCCCACCAGACTCTAATATATTAATTCTAACATATTGCAATCACACAGGTTTCAGCTAAACTGGCTGCAGAGTGGTTCTCAACAGCGGTGTCCGGAGTTCCATTCAGGTAGAGGAATGGAACTGTTTCAGCAGCCTTTTGTGAAAGGAGGGTCCGATGCTTCTTAACCGAAGGGACTTCTTAAAGGCGGCAGGGGGGGGAGTTGCGTGTGTTTCCTTGTCGCGGATGGGCTTCGATCTTGGGCCGGTCAAGGCGTATGCGGCCGACCTCAAGATGGACGGGGCCAAGGAAGTCATCAGTGTCTGTCCATTTTGCTCGGTCAGCTGCCACATCATCGCCCATGTAAAGGACGGCAAACTGGTGAACACCGAGGGCGATCCCGATTATCCCATCAATCAGGGTGCCCTGTGCGCCAAGGGGGCGGCCATGCTGTCCATGACCCGCAACCCCCACCGCGCCATGAAACCCATGTACCGCGCTCCCCACAGTGACAAGTGGGAGGAAAAGAGCTGGGACTGGGCGCTCAATCGCATTGCCGACCTCGTCAAGGAGAGCAGGGACAAGAATTTCGTTGAGAAAAACGACAAGGGACAGCGCGTCAACCGGCTGGAGAAGGTGTTTGCCCTCGGCACCTCCCATATGAGCAACGAGGAGTGCTCCTTGACGCATCAGGCAATGCGGGCGTTGGGGGTCGTCCACATGGACCACCAGGCCCGTATCTGACACAGCGCCACTGTAGCGGCTCTGGGAGAGTCGTTTGGACGCGGCGCAATGACCAACCATTGGATAGACATCAAGAATGCGGACGCCATCCTCATCATGGGGAGCAACGCCGCCGAGCACCATCCCATTTCCTTCAAATGGGTGCTGGACGCCAAATCCCGGGGCGCGGTGGTCATGCATGTAGACCCGAAGTTCTCCAGGACCTCGGCGCGGGCGGATTTTCACGTGCCTCTCCGTTCCGGGACCGACATTGCCTTCCTGGGCGGCATGATCAACTACATCATCGAGAAAGACAAGTATTTCAAAGATTACGTCCTAAACTACACCAACGCTTCCTTCCTGGTGGATAAGGGGTTTGACTTCAAGGACGGTCTCTTCTCCGGCTACGATCCCAAGACCCGCAAATACGATAGCACGAAATGGGCGTACGAATTGGACGACAACAAGGTGCCCAAGAAAGATCCGACCCTCAAGAACCCTCGCTGCGTGTTCCAGCTCATGAAGAGCCACTATTCCAGGTACACACTTCAGAAGGTTTCCGACATTACAGGAGTTTCCGAGGAAAACCTGAAGAAGGTCTACGACAATTATGCGGCCACCGGCGCCGCCGATAAAGCGGGAACCGTTCTTTACGCCCTGGGTTGGACACAGCACACGGTCGGGGTGCAGAATATCCGGACCGCCGCAATCATCCAGCTTCTTCTCGGAAATGTGGGCGTTGCCGGCGGGGGCATCAACGCTCTGCGCGGGGAACCCAACGTACAGGGTTCCACGGACCACGCCCTGCTCTATCACCTTGTTCCAGGCTACATGTCCGTGCCCATTGCGGACTGGCAGACCCTGGAGGACTACCACAAGGCGAATACCCCGGCCAGCAACGATTCGCAGAGTGCCAACTGGTGGCAGAACAAGCCAAAGTATTTCAATAGCCTGCTCAAGGCGTGGTATGGCGACAATGCTACCAAGGAAAACGGCTTCGGCTATGAAATGCTGCCCAAGATAGAGAAAGGCCAGGACTACTCGTATCTCTTCCTGTTCGACCGCATGTACAGGGGCGAAATCAAAGGTGGATTCATCTTCGGCCTCAATCCGATGAACAGCGTTCCCAACAGCAACAAGCTGCGGAAGGCGATGGACAACCTCGACTGGCTGGTCTCCGTCGACGTCCACAATTCAGAGACATCCGACAACTGGCATCGGCCGGGGGTTGACCCCAAGAAGGTGAAAACGGAGGTTTTCCTGCTTCCATCGGCGCACCGGCTGGAAAAAGACGGCACCGTAACCAACAGCGGTCGCTGGCATTTGTGGCACTACGAAGCGGTTCCCCCTCCAGGAGAGGCACGCACCTTCGGTTACATGGTCGTAGAGTTGATGAACCGCATCCGGCAGCGCTACAAGGACAAGCCCGGGGCCTTCCCGGATCCGATCGTGAAGCTCGACTGGCCGGCCAAGTTCGATGCCGAGGAGATGGCGAAGAAGATCAACGGCTATTTCACTCAGGACAAGAAGATTGGCGATACGGAATACAAGAAGGGACAGCTCGTTCCGAGCTTTGCCGCTCTGCAGGATGACGGCTCGACCAGCAGTCTTAACTGGCTATACACCGGGAGCGTTTCCGAAAAGGAAGGCATCAAAGCGAAGAAGCGCGATGCGACCCAGACACCCATGCAGGCCGCCATCGGCCTCTATCCCAACTGGGCCTGGTGCTGGCCGGTCAATCGCCGTATTCTCTACAACCGGGCTTCAGTAGACCTTCAGGGAAAACCGTACAATCCCGCTAAAGCAGTCATAGAGTGGGATGGAAGCAAATGGGTGGGAGACGTCCCCGATGGCGGGTGGCCTCCTCTCGCCACCGGCAAGGGCAAATCTCCGTTCATCATGACGGTGCACGGCTACGGACAGGTGTTCGGCCCCGGCCGCATGGAAGGACCGTTCCCCGAGCATTACGAACCGGTGGAGACACCTGTGACCGGTCACCCCTTTTCCAAGCAGCTGCACAATCCCTGCTTCAAGTCCGTCACCAGTGACATGGACATCCTGGCCAAGCCGGCGGATCCCAAGTATCCCATCGTGCTGACCACCTACAGCGTCACGGAGCACTGGTGCGGAGGCGGGGAAACGCGTAACGTGCCCAACCTGCTGGAAGCGGAGCCTCAGCTCTACGTGGAAATGAGTCCCCAGCTTGCACAGGAAAAAGGCATCAAGAACGGCGACGGTGTGATCATCGAGAGCGCTCGAGGAAAAGTGGAAGCCATTGCAATGGTCACTGTGCGCATGCGGCCCTTTAAGATCCAGGGGAAACTTGTTCACGAGATCGGCATGCCTTTCTGCTTTGGCTGGACGACTCCGGGATGCGGCGATTCCACCAATCGGCTCACCGCTTTCGTGTGCGATCCGAACACCACGATTCCCGAATTCAAGGCATGTCTGGTCAACGTCCGCAAAGCCGACAAGTTGACGGAAATTTCATAAGAGCGCATCGGGCGATACGATAACGCCCGCAGGCCGACAAGGAGGACTCGATGCCGAAGTCGTTCTTTATCGATACATCGCGCTGCACCGCCTGTCGCGGGTGTCAGCTTGCGTGTAAGGAGTGGAATGAGCTGCCTCCCAACAAGACCAAGCAGACCGGCAGCCATCAGAACCCACCGGACCTCAACCCCAACAACTACAAATTGGTTCGCTTCAGCGAGCATCTCGAAAACGATACGGTACAATGGTACTTCTTTCCCGACCAATGCCGCCACTGCCTCGAACCCCCGTGCAAGGACACAATTGAAGGATATGTCCCGGGGGCCGCGACCCAGGATCCCGAGACGGGGGCAGTCCTGTATACTGAGAAGACAAAGGAGGTGCCTTTTGAAGAGGTGCGTTCTTCCTGCCCTTACGACATTCCTCGAAAGGCAGCGGACGGGAGACTGGTGAAATGCACCATGTGCAACGAGCGGGTGTCCAGGGGCCTGTTGCCGGCCTGCGTCAAGGCCTGTCCCACCGGGACCATGAATTTCGGCGACCGGGACAAGATGCTCGAACTGGCCAAGAAACGCCTGGCTGAGGTCAAAAAGACACATCCCAAGGCCATGCTTGCGGACGCGGACTCCGTCAACGTGATCTACCTGGTCCTCGATGATCCTAAGAAATATCATAAGACTGTCGTGGCACAGCGGTCCGACGGCCTGAGCAGAAAGCAGTTTCTGGCACAGATCTTTGCCCCGATCAGGAGACCTGTCGAGGGCATTGGGCAAAGCAAGTCGTAATCGCAGGAAACGAAGCATTCGATTGCAACCCACGGAAAGCTCCGGAGGTCATCCCGCGGGATGGCCTTCGGAGCGTATCGGAATTCGGGAGGAGTGACGGTATGCCGGTGCTGAATGGTCTCGGGGACTGCGAGCAGCACATCAATGACGCGGTGGAGAGTTTTGCCGGGAAGCGACCAGTCTTGGAGCCCATGTTACGGGCGTTCGGGAATATTCTCAGGGAGAAATCCCGCCTTGCGGCCCAACTTGCTGCAGGCAAACCCTATGACCTTGCTGTGGATCCCTCCCGCCTCTCAAGAGGGGTGCCCCTGCTTGCTGGAGTCTCGCTCGAGCCCCTGCAGGAGCAGCTGAACGTATCCTTCAATGCCATGCTGAACGTGCTCAGGAAAACTTTCAGCGATCTCGATGAAGAGCTCTCCCGCCTGGAAATCTGTTATCGAGAACGGAAGCTTGATTTTGTCAATCTGTCGAGGGCATACCTGGAAACGGACCCCAGAGTGCTGAGTGAAACGGCCCGATCCCTCATGGTATCGGAAGGAGTGCTGGGAATGGTCGTCGGGGTCTTACTTGCCCCTGTTCTTGAAGTCGTGGCCCTTTCCTATGCCGAACAGGTTCATCAAGCCAGGTGGCTCAAGGGATTTTGCCCCGTGTGCGGTTCCATGCCCTCCATCAGTTATCTTGGCGAATCCGGGGAGCAGGCTTCGGAATTCCTGACGGGCGGAGGAGGCCAGAAATATCTCCACTGTTCGATGTGCGGATGCGAGTGGCGCACCAAACGCAATATGTGCCCGGCCTGTGAAAACGAGGACAAGGATCGGCGTGTCTACTTTCAAACCGAGGACGATCCTGCCGAACGGATCGACGTCTGCACCGAGTGTGGTGCGTATCTTCCCTGCATGGATTTTCGCGAAAGCGTTTTAAGACCCCCGCTGGAGATCGCGGCCGTGGGAATGGTTCACCTGGATGCATGGGCCTGCGAAAAAGGCTATCATCCGCTGGCCAACACACTGTGGAATCAGGTCCGATAGGTGACGCGACAGGAAATTGCTTTTTCCACCATGAGACGGGTCCACTGCACTGATAATCACCCCTCCGCTCGAAAGCCTTCCTGATGAGCTCCCGGAGAGAGGTTGTCCTGCAGAATTGCCCAGGCTGGGTATCAATGGAGCAAATTGGGGCTTGGATCCAGTTGATGTGGGCACTTGCACTGAGGTACCCCTTTCAGGAGTTGAGAATCCTCTCAGGGTGAGTGTAAATGCTCATGCTGTTTTCCCTTAGAAAGCCGATCAGAGTAATGTTGAGCTGCTCGGCCATGGCCACGGCCATGCTCGTGGGTCCTGAAAAACCGCATAGTATCTCGACTGCCAGCTTGCCCGCCTTCTGGACCATCTCGTAGCTCAACCGTGAGGACAAGACCGCCAGGAAAGCTTCCCGGGTCTTATCCGTGCGGATCAGCGCTCCAATTGCCTTATCAAATGCATTGTGCCTCCCAATGTCCTCGGAAAAGGCCATAAGGTTCTTTCTCACATCGAAGATCGAGGCGGCATGGGTTGAGCCTGTCAATGGGAATATGGTCTGCCTGGTTTCGAATAAGTCCTTCAAATGCAGGATATCGTGTAAGGGGATGGAATGGAAACTCTGCACAGGTTCCAGGGGTGAGTGTATTCTTTCAACACTGCTCTTCCCGTTCATCCCGGAGCTGGAAGT
>JAAYUJ010000588.1 GCA_012517775.1 Deltaproteobacteria bacterium | reverse complement strand
TTTGCAAGGAGAATCCATTTCCCGTCCGCGCTCTTGATATGAGACCTCCTGGTTTCCAGATCTTTAAGGATGAGGTTTTTCCAGCAACGTTTGAGTTTTTCGCTGCAAACAGGGAAGCCATATTCTTTCTGAAATTTGAGGACATCCATGGTTCTAAAGAGAAATTTCATGTGCTTTTCAAGGAGCATTTCTTCTGATTCCGCCGGATTGTCCGGATTCGGGATGGTCAGACACTGCCATTCCGGGACACTGTAATGGGCAGGTATGACATGAGCGTAAGACCCGAAAACTCGAGGCGGAACTATATCACCATTGCGATGCTCCAGACTGATGAGATGCGCTCTGGATTTCGCTCTCATCTCATCGTCAAATCCCCATGGATGACAAACTGCCTGGCCGATGCTCTTACTCGAAAACGCTCGCAGTCCGACGATCATGCAATGGGATAGATCTTGAGGCTTAAGCCCAAGCCCTTCAACCACATCCCTTCCCGTAAGCCATTCAGGCAGTTCCTTTAATGCTATCAAAACCTGCTCTCGTGATAAGGCAGGGAAGCTTTCTCGTCGGGATTTCCCCGCCTCGAGCATTGCCGGAAGTCTCGGGTCCGAACAACTTATGTGGCGGGCAGGATCCGGCGTGAAGTTGATCTCTTCCTCGTCAGGAGATTCCTCGGGGTCGGTGCTATTTGTCTTATTCGGTTCTTGCTCCATCTCGCGCCTCCTGTTGTGCTCCCGTCAAAAAATCCAGGGGAAGTGGGGCCAAGATATCCGGGTTTGTCGCCGCGTCAGGCTATCCCCTGGAAGGGGAAAATCTCATTCCCGTTCCTGAGTCAGTCGTTTGCTCGCCAGTCGGTATACGTCCATATCTTCTCGTTGACCGATGGCAACAACTTTGACCAGATCACCCTCAATGGAATAGACGATCCGGACGCGCTTCTTATCCGCATAGAGCTTGTAATGCCCGGTGAGGTCCATCCCCATCTTGTTTCCGAGGTGCTTGCCGATCTGGGGATCTTTTTCGATTTTCAGGAGCTGTTTTGCCACGAGTGGCTTCTGTCTGCCGTCGAGTTTCCTGAAGTCGTTCCGTGCCTCATCGGTCAGGCTAACCTTCCAGCTTGGCACGATTCAGTCCTTCCTCTGCAAGCAGATTTTCCAGGGAGTGAACGGCAGGTAGACCCTTGCGACTCTCTACGATCTCGTATACCTCGATATGCTCCGCCAATTCCTTGAGGGCTTCCCACACTTCGGAAGGAATGATTACCCTCTTGCCACCGTCTATGTATTCCACGTTGATCATCGTCTTCTCTCCTTGCTTTGCCCTCCTGGGAGGGGTGTATTCGCCGCCATGATTCTGCGGCCTTCTTCAGGTCAACGGCCTAAAGCATCTTCTCACCTGTCCTCCAAAATAAGCACGATGGCGTCTGTGAGATTTTCCATGCATTCCGCTTCTGTTTTACCCTGCCCGTTCGCTCCCAGTATCCGGGGCCAATATGGGGACAACCATTCTCCGTCCCGTTCAATGATCGCGGTGAATTCGTTTCGCACCCGCTTTTCCTTTTCTGCGTGTTCTGATATTTTGGGATATTCTAATCACACGGTCTCCTTTCCTTATTTCTTCGTCCTGAAACGCGCCTAATCGGCGATCTTGAGCACTTTTCCTCTACCTTTGGCGTTGAGTAATTCCCCGGCCTTTTCAGCCGCTCTCTTGACCGCATCCGGTCTCAAGTGCGCATAGCGTTGCGTGGTGGTCATGTCTTTGTGGGTCAGGAGCTCCTTCACTACGGCAAGGTCAACCCCATTGCTTACAAGGGTTGAAGCGTAATGGTGGCGAAGTCCATGAAATCGGAATCCCTCAGGCAGTCCCGCCGCTTTCCTGATTCTCCCCCAGGGGCCCTTGAAATCAGTCCTCTGTTTACCATCCTTTCCAGGGAAAACGAATGTGGAAACCACATCCAGCTCCCGAAGTACGTCGAGAGCAGGGCTGCAAACGGGAATAGTCTGGCTCTTGCCTCCCTTGGGGTCTCGAAGCGTCACCATACCCCGATCGAAGTCCACGTCATCCCATGTGAGCTTGAAAAGCTCCCCGCGGCGCAGGCCGGTGAACATGGC
Organism: Deltaproteobacteria bacterium; assembly: GCA_012517775.1. Taxonomy (GTDB): domain Bacteria; phylum Desulfobacterota; class Syntrophobacteria; order Syntrophobacterales; family Syntrophobacteraceae; genus JAAYUJ01. Next base: position 1,284 of record JAAYUJ010000588.1, on the reverse strand, counting down.
AAACTTGATGAAGGCCGCAGTATCTTTGAATGGCCATGTATCCAGGACGGCAAGAAGCCTTTCGGCCTCCTCGTCCCTCAGATATTCAGTCTTCTGGTTGTCCACCTTGGGCATTTGCACAGATTCAACTGGGCTCTTCCCGTCGTAGAGTCCCCATTTCCGCGCCAAGTTGTAAAGCCTTCTGAGGATGACAATCTGATGCTTAATGGTCTGGGGTGCGAAAGGTCTGCCCCGCGCATTGATCCCTTTCTTCAGCTCAGTTTTCATCTTCTCGATGTCAAAAGGAGTGATGGCATCAAGGGCCTTGCTTTTGAAGCGAGGTTCAATATGTTTCCGGTAATACCACTCATCATCTTTCCACGTCTTCTTGTGTTCCCTAGCCCACGGGAGATACTTCTCCCATAGGTCACCGAGGGTGAGAGACTTCTTTGCTTTATGGTGGGTAATGTCGTATTCGCCTCGGATGACATCGGACTTGATGCTTGCCTCCAGCTCCCTGGCGATGGTGAGATTGTCTGCGAACCTATAAAAGCGCTTCCCCTTGACGCACACGTCCACTCGATACTTGCGGCCTTCCCTCGGGAATACCTCACCACACTTGCCGCACTTCTTGGCTGTGACCGGCGCGTACGCCCTGCAAGCTTGACAGTAAAGCTGAATGGCCATGATGCCTCCCCAGAGCATTAAACTCTACGAACGTATCACGAAGGTAATATGAGTGTACCCCCCTGCGAACCCTTGATTTATTACGAACGTATTACGAACGTGAATTCCTGAAAAGGGGGTCAAAAACGGTCAGAAACGTCAAGGATCGAATACTATTAAGTAGTTGTTCTGTCAATGATTATCTTAATAAGGTAAAAATGGGAAAATACTATTGAAAGGGACTCCAAATCCGGGGGCTGGGGGTTCGAATCCCTCCTGGCCTGCCAGGTCATAGACATCTATGCCATCCCGGTGCCTGTATAGGTGTCCATCGACCCCGCCTCACTCTCAAAATCCATCCACTTGGTTTGCCCAACTCTTCCTCAGTCACCATGTTGTATCGTTTGAAGACGCTCATCGTCTTGTGGCCGAGAATTGCCATGATGCGGAAGCAGTCATTCCCGGCTAGCCTTAGATTATTCACGGCGGTATGCCTTAACTCTCATTTCGCTGATTTGGTTTTTGTTTCGGTTAATTCTTGCTCAACCCACGTGAGGTGCATTTTGTGCTGGCTATTCCTGTCCTCGTGTGTTAAGGCAAAGTGCCAATACACTGGACAGGCAGATGTCGAAGCAATCC
>JAAYUJ010000587.1 GCA_012517775.1 Deltaproteobacteria bacterium | reverse complement strand
TCCGTGGGGCCATTTGGACAACCATCCCGACCGGACTATCCGCTGAAGTCGATTACGGATGCGAGCAACCTCCGTGTAACCAAGGCGGAACAGTTGCTCCAGAAATACCACCTTCAGTGTCTCGATCGCTGTACTCGGCGTCCCGTCCGTCATGAGATCGAGTCCCAGGTTCACATATGCCGCCGCCTTATCCACAGCCTGCCGCAGTGTTTCGGGATGATCCAGAGACAACTGGTCCGCCAGGATCAGCTTGTTTGCGAGAGACGCAAGCTCCACCTGGATTATATCCCTCGTTTGATGATTTCTGATTTCCCGAATGGCGCAACCCAGAAGGTCAGCCGGAGGAAGGAGAAAAAGAGCAAATGATGGGACCGGTGAAGATTCCTCCCTCGGCTTGATCAGGGATGACTTTGAAGGGAGAATTTCGTTGGGCGAGATCGCCCGATAAATCTCCAGCGAATCGTAGAAATCCGGAATAGCCTCATCTTCCAGGCGCCCCCTGTTGAAGCGATAGGCGGCTTCATCCATTTCCGCCTCGCTGGCCCACAGGATGTGATGCATGAGCTGTCCGTAAAAGCCCTGACTCACCTCAAAAATGAGACTGAGGAGGGCTTTGAGTGATTCTTCATACTGAGGATACACCGCATCCCAGTAGTACTGATCATCCAACGTGTTCACCGGCAGATAATCCCTGGCCTCAACAGGATCGATGTCCTCCGGGGGAGTGACCACTCTTATCCACTTTTTGAAAAGGGACACAAGCAGCTCGAAATCAGCCTGATAGAGCCATTCCAACACCTTCCCGCTGGTTGCCCCCGCCAGCAGATCCAGCCATTCGAGTGCCTTTGCCGGCTGTACCTCATCTTTTCGCCACCACTCCAGACCAAACACGTGGTTGATCTGCTCAACGCTTGCAAGAGCGAGCAGAGGAATCGAGTCCTCCTTTCCTAGTTCCTTTACAGTGAAAAAAAGGTCCTGTGGCGATATGGCCCTGACCACCGCTGCTGCATCCTCTCTTTCAAAGATTGCTTTCAACCTCTCCTTGACCGGCAAGGCCATGAGCTGTGAAGACATTTCCCGAGGTGAAAGGTGCATCAGAGCAATTGGCTTTTTCTCCGCGTCCCCGCTGTTCATCATCACTCCCACAAGTTCAGAGCAGAAGTCCCATGCATACCCTGTCCCGAAATCATTCTACCGATGTTGTTGATCGCTCATGCCAGGGAAATACTGAGATTCTCACAGCGCATGATCAAAACCAACAAACCCGGCCTTGAGGATTAAATGAGTAGTCCAAGATATATCATAAACTTATTTACTTGCAGAATGAATGGACAAACATTATAAAATACTGACATGATGGTAAACTGAGGGTGTTGTCTCAGTTATCGCTTGGAAATGTCATATGGAATTCTGAGATGCACACAGTCCGTAATGTGGGTTCCACAGGAGAGTGGCTATGCTCATGATAGAAGACCTGCAGGTTGAACTTGCAGGAAAAATTATACTCAGGCACATCGACCTGGAAATAAAGCCCGGTGAGACCCATGTTCTCTTTGGTCCCAACGGTTCGGGAAAAACATCCCTCCTCATGACCATAATGGGCTATCCTCAATACAGAATTGTAGGAGGCAAGATCATTTTCAAAGGGGTTGATATCACAAACAGTCCCATCAACGAACGCGCGAAGCTGGGGATTGGCATGTCCTATCAGCGCCCGCCCACGATCCACGGTTTGAAGACGAGACAGATGGTACAGCTCTGCTCAGGGAACAAAGAGGAATTGAGCGTTGAGGATCTTGCGAGGAGAGTCAATTTTGTTGATTTTTTGGAAAGGGATGTGAATGCCGGATTTTCAGGAGGCGAAATAAAGCGCTCCGAATTACTTCAACTCATGGCACAAAATGCGGATCTCATGCTTTTTGACGAGCCCGAATCAGGAGTGGATCTCGAAAACATTGCTCTGGTCGGGAATACCATTGCCAGACTCCTCCAGAAAGACGGGGATGGTATAGGGGCCAAGACCCGCTTGCAGTATAGGCGTGAGAGAACCAAGATGGGCCTGATCATCACCCACACCGGCCACATTCTGGACTACGTGATAGTGGACAAGGGACAGTTGCTGTACGATGGTGTTTTGAGCTGCAGTACGAACCCTCGCGAAATATTCAAATGCATCACCGAGGTGGGATATGAGGAATGTGTGCGATGTACTCTAGAGAATCGCTAAAGGAAAAGGCGGCAAAAGCCGTTGATAAGAGAGCAGGGATCGGTCCGGACATCAATCTGGACGAATTCGAAGCAACTCCTGTGGATCACGAGTATCTGTCGGACGACCAGCTCAAAAGCATTCCCGAGATTGAGAAGGAGCGCCTGGTGATGTCGGGGGTGGATGTGTTGGAGCGGGAGCGGGGAGGGACATACTTCCAAAAGGATACAGCGGTCGTTCACTGCAAGAGCAAGCAGGACGGGGTGGAAATCATCCCAATTCAGACGGCACTCGAGCAATATGAATGGATTCACGATTACTACTGGAAGCTGGCTTCTGTAGACACGGATAAGTACACGGCATCAGCTGAGATGAACCTGCACAATGGATACGTCATCCGGGCCCTGCCGGGTGCCAGGACCATTTATCCGATTCAGGCATGCCTTTACTTGGACAAACAGGGAATTCAACAGAATGTCCACAATATCATTATTGCTGAAGAGGGCTCGGAGCTGCACGTGATTACCGGGTGTGCCACTTCTCCCCATCTGACCAAAGGGGTGCACATTGGTGTTTCGGAATTCTATATCAAGAAGAACGCAAAACTGAGCTTCACTATGATTCATAATTGGGCGGAGGACATGGTTGTGCGCCCGCGCTCCGTGGCACAGGTGGAGGAAGGTGGCCTTTTCCTTAATAATTATATAAGCATGAAGCCGGTGAGGACACTACAGATGTACCCAACGACGCACCTTGTGGGAGACAATGCTGTCGCCCGTCTTTACAGCATCGTCGTGGGGAGTCCCGGTTCGGAGTATGACGTCGGGGGGCGCGTGTATCTCAAGAAACCGGGAACGCGGGCCGAAGTTGTTGCGCGGACTATCAGCAATGGGGGAAGGATCATATCCCGCGGCCATCTCATCGGAGAAGTCCCCGACATCAAAGCCCACCTGGAGTGTAAGGGACTCATCCTCAAAGGCGGCCTTATATATGCGGTCCCGGAACTGGAGGGCCACGCGGATGGGGTGGAGATGTCCCATGAAGCTGCTGTGGGAAAGATTGCTCAGGAGGAGATTTTCTATCTCATGTCCCGTGGTTTGAGTGAAGAGGAAGCAACGTCCACCATCGTGCGGGGTTTTCTGAGTGTGGATATTCCCGGCCTGCCGCCGCAACTCAAGGCTGAAATAGACAAGGCCGTCGAGCTGAGTGAGAAAGACGTCATGTAGCGTGGGGGGTATGTTGTCATCTTGTCAACAACAGGGGGAACCATCAGGAGGAAGGAGAGTAGTCATGAAAAGGTTTGTGCATCTGTTGGCCGTTTTCGCATTACTCGCAGGCATCCTGGGCACTCCGGCATACGGAGCGCAGGACTGTTCACGAGGTTGTATCCCTTCAACCTATCCTTGCCCTTCAGACTGTTATGAAGAGGATTCACCACCCGGAGAATTCATTATCGCGGACGTTCTGATTCTCCGCCCACTTGGACTGATCTCCATGGCGGTCGGTTTTACCGGTGCGGTACTGGCGATGCCATGGGGTTGTTCCAGTTGCACGACGCACAGGGTCCAGAAAGAACTCCTGGAGGAACCGTGGAATTACACGTTTGCCCGCCCCCTCGGGGAGGAGGAGTTTGATCCGGGCAGAAGATACTAGTGGAATGACCAGAGATTTTGACCCGGATGAATGAAGCCGAGACGCATCGCCCTGACAGGAAGCATCGCTACCGGAAAGAGCACGGTGGCAAGATTGTTCTGTGAGCTGGGAGCAGCTCTCCTTGATGCCGATGCAGTAGCCCGGGATGTGGTTAATCCGGGTACACCTTGCTGGCACAAACTGAGAGAACTGCTGGGCAAGGAATTCTTTGACAGCAACGGGCAACTCAATAGGCGGTTGTTGCGCAATCGCATTATATTCGACCCAAGTCTTCGGTTACGGGTCAATTCAATCCTGCACCCTGCCATTCTCGAAACGATGGATCGTCAGTGGAGAGAATGGCAGGAAACGGATCCTCACAGACTCATCATCTTCGACATTCCTCTTCTCTTCGAACTCCACCTGGACGATCGATTCGATACCGTGATTCTTGTGTACGTCCCCGAGCGTGTCCAAATGGAACGTCTCATGACACGGGATGGTCTGAGCCGGGCGGAAGCTGAGAAAACACTTTCCATGCAGCATCCCATCGATTCCAAGAGAAGCCGCTCCCATATCATCATCGATAATTCGCAGGACCTGGAGCATACCAGCGCCCAGGTGAAAGCGGTCTGGAAGCTCCTGAACGATCAACTCGAAACAGAAATGCCCCGAGAGAGTGAATGAAACTGTCTGGCGCCGGATTGCGTTAGCCTTGGAATCATCACATTAGAGTTCCCTGGCTCCTGAGCAGAATTCAAAGCATCGACGGCAAGGAGCCTTCAGAACTCCGGAGAAGGCATTCACAACGCAACAGCCTCACTCTCCTTTGAGTCCAGTGCTTCTCGCACGGCCTCCGCCAAATCTTTGATGGTGTAAGGTTTCAAAAGGAACTTTCTGATGCCTGCATGCCTGGCTGCTTCTTCACCGGCTTGCACGCTGTAACCCGTGCACAGTATGATCGGCAGATCCGGGCGTATCCGCAGAAGCTCCTCAGCCAACTTGATTCCCGTCATCTTGGGCATGGTTTGATCCGTGATGACCAGATCAAAGCCGTCGGGACTGAATTTGAACGCCTCCAGGGCTTCCATGCTTCCGTTTCTCGTCAGAACCTGGTAGCCCAAATGCTGCAATATCCCCTCGCCAAATTGAATCAGTGCCTCGTCATCGTCCACAAACAGAATCCTCTCATGTCCCCGGGGAGATTCTGCGAAATCTTCCCTCTTCTCGGCCAGGCTTCTTTCCAGGAGGGGCAGGAAGACCTCAAAGGTCGAACCTCTGCCCGGTTCACTGGTTACTCTGATGGTTCCCCCATGGCTCTTGACAATTCCCATGGCCACAGAAAGTCCCATTCCCGTCCCCTCCCCCAGACTCTTGGTCGTAAAGAATGGATCAAAGATGCGTCCCAGAAGATCGGTCTCCATGCCATGGCCGGTATCCCTGACACTCAACACCGCACAACGTTCCAGAGCGATAAGCGAATCAACCGACAGCTCGTTGGACGGTAGAGTCCCCTTTGTGAGACTGACTTCCAACGTCCCCCCTTCATCACGCATGGCGTGGATCGCATTGGTCAACAGATTCATAAAGACCTGGTTGATTTGTGTTGGGTCCCCATATACCATCACGGTCTCGTCCATCCTTCCCCGTCGCAGTTCCACAGTGGCGGGCAATATGGCCTCTATGAACCCCAGTGTCTCCTCGATCATGGGGAGCATCTGAAAATCCTTGCGCTCATGCTGTCGCTGACGGCTGAAGGTAAGAATCTGCGCGACAAGATTCTTGGCCCGGTTGGAAGCTTTGAGCACTTGGGAAAGGCTCTGACATGCCGGGTGGTCTTCAGGGAGCTGCAGATGGGCAAGTTCCGTATAGCCGAGGATTGCAGTGAGGATGTTATTGAAATCGTGTGCAATTCCTCCTGCAAGAGTACCAATGGCTTCCATCTTCTGGGCCTGAATCAGTTCGACTTCCATCCGCTTTCTCTCCGTTACATCCCTCAGAAAGCTGAGGCAGCCAGGCCTGCCTTTCCAGTCAATGGGCACCAGGTTCATGTCGACCCATATCCCTTCCCCGGCACCCTGAATAATCCTGAACGGAGTGACAAAAACTACCTCTTTGCCGTTGGAGGTTTCCCGGAGCTTTGCCCTGATCAAATCCCGGTCCTCTTCCTGCACGAGGTCAATAAAGGGAATCCGGCTCAGTGCGTCTTCCGAATGCCCCAGGAGGTCCAGGGCACGGGGATTTGGAAATCCCACGTGTCCATCCTGGATGACAAAGATGCCGTCATGAGCGTTTTCCACCAGCACCTGGTATTTCTCCTCAGATTCCGTGACAGTATGTTCCAAATTCCTGGAATAGGCCCGAAGCTTTTCTTGGACCCTTTGGAGATCGAGTCGGACACGATACTCACGCAGCCTGAATTCATAACCCACCTTGGCAACGACCAGAGCGATGACGACGGTGGACAAGACAAACATGTTGTTTGAGAGAAACAAGTTCTCATTTCCGGGCTCGCTCAGGATGAGAACGGACAGAACATAAGCGAGATAGATGATTGCTGTATGAATTCCCAGGTGGGAAACTCGCACGGGCAAGACGGTGCAAAAAGCCAGGAAGACCAGATTCAGTCCTGCATAATAGGGTGTTCCATAGCCCCCAGTTTCCAGGATCATAATGATCAAGGTCACGGCAACAACATAAGTACCTGTAATACCAATATAAAAACTATTTTGACGGAGGTCCAGTTTACGGTTGATGACGTTCAGCATCAGGCAAATCACTGCTGCGGTAGACCTGTATACCATGAAGCGCGCAAAGAGATCATGATACAGAACGTAGTCCACCCAACCGAAAAGAGGTACAAGAACCAATCCCAGCATGAGCAGAACGGTCACCCTCTCCCTGATGAGCGGTTCCTGGTCTCTGCGAAATCCCTGGAGGATCTCTTTGTCGGTGCCGGCATTCTGCACGGGTTCATCCAAAAAGTGGAAATGCGATTATTGAAGATCACTCTGGCTTCGAAGCACTGGCAAACAGATTGACCCTGTTCTCTTCTGCTGTTATCTCAACCCGGTTTCCAAATGGACTCCTTGCGAAAAGGCTCTTCAAGTCCTGTTCACTTCTATGGATCAACTTCCATTGCAGAATGTGATCCATAAAAACCCGGTTCTCGTTTTCATGTCCGAAATTACCGATGATCAAGGTGCCACCCGGCTTGAGATATTCATGGCATTTGTTGACCAGGGCGAGAAAGAGCCGGTCATCCAGATAATCAGTCAATCCGGAGGAATAGATGATATCCTGCAATCCGAAGTGATGCCGGACCCTTCCCAGAGACCATTTGACCACATTATCGTTCATGAGACGTATGGAAGCGGCGTGGGGAATGATATTTACGTGCTGGTTGGTATATTCCAGGGCCTTTCGGTCGGCATCGATACATATCGCCTCAATTTTGCTTGTATAATCACATCCCGCAAGGAAGTCGAAAAGTTCTCTGTTGGAACCGCATGCAAGATTCATGATGCCGATGCTGTTTTGCTGATTTCTCCTCTTCTGTGAGATTGCCGCCAGCAGTTCATGGAGCAATCTGCGCCGTTCCCTCACCGCGCGCGCCGGTGCTGTGGCGAGACACCAGCCGTCCATAAGCCTTCCCAGCTTTCCGTCACCTTCCGGTTCCTTCCTGTAAATCATTTCCATCATCATGAAATCGCCGGCATATCCACGAGGCTTGTAATATGCCCTTTCCGCGAATCGACTCCTCATAAAATATGGAAAAATCTCCTTAAAAAGGTATCCCCACAGGTAGCCGCTTACCTCGGAGTCTTCCACCCGATCTTTTGCATCCTGTAGTCTGGCGTTGAAATCGTTCATCATATCATGACACTTCGCCTGCATCTCTTCCGGTATCTCTTCCCGGGAGTCTTGCTGCAGTTGATGGGATACATTGAAAAAGAAGGCCTTGAAATCCTCGACGATGCCGTTGATCAGGTGCCATTCGGGAGTCTTCAGAAAACGCTCCGGAACCGCTCGAGTTTCCTCGAAAATGCGTCCACCTGTCGACAGTGAGGCAGCGTAAGCAGTGAGGGGCTCCCGTTCATCCAGGACCCTGCGGAACTTGACGCAGATCGACTGAGCCATCATCGTCAAAAACTTGCCGTAGAGCACTGAGTCGTCGCTTTGCAGCTTGATCACCGATTCGGAATCGAAAACGCGGATCACCGAGTCTTCTGTCGCCCGAATATCCCTGACCCGTGACCTCCCGTCAAAGAAACCGATCTCCCCGAAAAAATCTCCTTCACCGATAAGGGCAACCGTAATTTTTGTATCATCAGCGGTGTTCGAGACCTCAACACTTCCTCTCTCGACATAATAAAGGCACCGAGATTCGGTCCCACCCAGAATAACGGCCTCGTCTCTCCCATATACCTCCTTGTGAGAGTACTCCAGAATGTTTGACAGCACCTCGTCGTTCAAAGGGCCGAAAAGCGGATCTTCAACGGGTGGATGTGCAGTTCTCGACGAAATAAGGCCGGGAGGCTCGGCGGCATCTTTCATCATGTGCGTCTCCTGTCTAAAGTGATCCTGCCTGGTATGCCACGCCTATCAAACCCAATCCTTTTAGGATCCTTTTTTGTTCAAGACATATCCCAGGGCCTGAATCGCAGATACATCTGATGCTGATGCAAAGAGTTGAGAGAATGAGTTCTCGAATCCGGCATAAGGCAAATGTACTCATCTCATAGTATATTTGTTATAAGGCGTCAATAGCCACAATATGACAATAAGCTGTAATCATTAACGAAAACGCAGTGTTCTCCCATCAGGATGGGAGGGGCGGGGCGGGAATAATTTCGAAATACTTGGATACAACGCCGCAGATTTGTGTAATGCCGCAATGGACGATTGTGGAACAGGGGAATGGGGGGAACAGTGACATGCCCATCGTCCTGAAGGGGTGGAGTCTCAATGCCGAACACCTTTGAAACTCATTCGATGAATGGGGCACGGGCCATGACGGCGAATGGCTTCGAGATGTTCAGGGGTCCCGTAACCCTTGTTTCTGTCGAATCCGTAAAGGGGATAGAGGGTATGATATCGCGCCATAAGGGCATCCCGGTGGACTTTCGCAACGATGGAGGCTGCCGCAATGGAGAGGGACTTCTGATCACCCTGGGGAATTCCCTTTTGTGCCACATCAATGGGAAGCCTGTAGGGGCCGTCGATGAGCAAGAAATCCGGAGCGACCCTGAGCTCTCCCACAGCATGCAACATCGCCTGGAAGGTGGCCTGCAGAATGTTGACATCGTCAATCTCCCAAGGCTCAACAAGTCCCATACCGATACAAAGGGCCCGGGAATGAATCTTCCTGTAGAGCATTTCCCGCTTTGGCGCGCTCAGCTTCTTGGAGTCACGGACATCCTGGAGTGAAGGGATGTGAGGCAGGATTACCGCGGCGGCGACGACCGGTCCAGCGAGAGGACCACGGCCGACTTCGTCAATGCCAACCACCGTTTGAAAACCCTGGAGGCGAGCTTCCCTTTCGTGAAGCAGCATATCCACCACCAGGGCATCGGAACATCTTCTAGGCATTATCGCTTTTCACGGATACGCGCCGCTTTTCCAACGAGTGACCTCAGGTAATACAAGCGCGACCGCCTTACTCTTCCGCGTCTGATTATGTCGATTTTGTCGATCTGCGGCGAATGCAGCGGGAAAATCCGCTCTACTCCAACCCCATACGAGACTTTCCTTACAGTGAAAGTGGCCCCCATCCTGCCCCTGTGGTGGCGAATGACCACTCCTTCAAACACCTGCACGCGTTCCTTTTCCCCTTCTCGAATCTTAACGTGCACTTTGACAGTGTCACCGATGCGGAACGGAGGGATGTCCATCCGCATGAAGTCGCTCTCGATACTCTGAACCACGTTCATTCCCATTGTCTTCCTCCGTCTATACGATCTCGCCACAAATCGGCATAGAAAGCAGACGATCGAGTATGATCGCCGCAGCACATCTCACAGAAAAATGATTGTAGCCATTCACGCCTCTGATAGGTTCCAGCACCGCGTGAGCGCTCTCAATCAAAGAAGGTACCAGCCCCCAGCCGGTTCCCAGGAGCAGTACGCAAGGCCGCTCCTCATTCATAAGATGGGAGCGCGCAGAGGAATAGCTCAAAACGCCGAGTCCACCTCTTGCACTGGACGCCCAGACAACTGGAGCACTGCCACACTCAGCAGTCACCTGCCCCACGGCCTCATCGACACTCTCCACGAGCCGGAGACGCCTCAGCGCCTCCGCCCGTTCGGGAAGCATTTCCCTGCCGACTCCTTCGCACCAGTGATTCAGCAATCGCCCCACAAGAGCCTGCTGATCCTTCAGCGGTGTCACGATAAAGCAACCGGGAAGGTCATAGCCGCATGCACATCGCGCCAGATCGTGCAAATCCAGATTTGTGACGGCCGATGCGATGACCTCACCTTTCCGGTTCAAAACCGGGTAGTGTACGAGAGCCAGATAGAGAGGCGCCAATTTCCGGAGACTCCTCCAAAAGATCGAATCATTCAGGGCTGCTCTGTCGGGCGACCATCGATCTCTCGCAGAAGATCGATGTCTTCGGGGGTTGCATGAAGTTGCGCAAACAAATCCGGACGCCGCTGTCTTGTCCTGAGGAGAGCCTGTCCTCTGCGCCACCGGTTGATGGCCTCATGATGGCCGGAAAGCAAAATATCCGGTACCCGGTGCCCTCTGAATTCCTGAGGCCGGGTATACTGGGGATACTCAAGCAAAGGCTTCGTAAAGGATTCCTCTTCTGTCGAAGCGCAATTGCCAAGGACACCGGGGATGAGACGCGATACTGCATCCACCAGAATCATGGCAGCCAGTTCTCCTCCCGTCAGGACATAATCTCCGATGGAAATCTGGTCGTCGGTAAAATATTCTGCTACCCGCTCATCCACTCCCTCATATCTCCCACATATGAGTATCAGGCGAGATGCTTGAGTCAGTGAGCGGGCAATTCTCTGGTTGAACAGGCGACCTTGGGGACTTAAGAGGATGATCCGGGGCGGCGGCCCTATGTTTCCGAGGAATTCGAGTGCTTCGACGATGGGCTCCGGCTTCATAACCATCCCGTCGCCACCACCGAACGGTCGATCATCCGTGACCTGATGCTTGTCGTGGGCAAAGTCTCTGATATTGTGCACGCGTGTCTGAATCAAACCGCGCTCCACAGCCTTGCCCAGGATGCTCTCCCGGAGAGGAGCAGCAAACATGCCAGGAAACAGGGTCAATATGTCAAAGATCATCCAGGAGACCTTCCGGTGGATCAATCACCATCCGGTTTTGCTTCAAGTCAACTTCACAAATGATTTCTTCCACCGCGGGAATGAGCATCTCCCTGCCACAGCTCTCCACAGTGTAAACATCGTGACTGCCTGTTTCCATGACTCCGCGGAGAATGCCGACAACAACCCCCGCTTTTGTCACGACTTCCAGACCGATCAACTGATAGTGGTAGTATTCTCCTTCCTGAGTCGGCGGAAGATCATCCTCAGGAAGCAAAACCTCGCATCCTATTATTCTCTGAGCCTCATCCATGCTCGTCAGCTCTTGGAAACGCACAATCCACGTCTTCCCCTGAGACCTGGCACTCATGAGAGTCAGGGCTTCATTCATGACTTCCGAAAGCCCCCCCAGAAACAGCTTCCCGCCGGGACTTTGGAAAGCCATGCTCTCTCCGTAGGGAAAAACCTTGACTTCCCCCTTGACTCCGTGCGCCTTTACAATCTTGCCGACAGCTATGAGGCGAGACCCCTCCATTTCACTATTCAATGATCTCCAAAACGGCCCGTTTACGGATCTTAGTCGAAGCGGCGCTCAGTATCGTTCGCATCGCACGGGCGGTACGCCCCTGCTTCCCAATCACCTTGCCCAAGTCTTCCTTGGCCACTCGCAGTTCGATCACAGACGTCTGTTCCCCTTCAATTTCGGAGACCTTCACCTTGTCTGGATTATCCACCAAAGCCCGCGCCATAAATTCGATCAGTTCTTTCAACATGGTGACCTCCGGATTTTCTGCGCCGCTAATACTCCCTCCACCCATCAAGCCTCAGCCGCTGTATGAACGCCGTATTTACGAATCAAGCTTCTCACCGTGTCCGTGGGTTTCGCCCCCTGTTGGAGCCAGTATTGAAGTCTTTCCGTGTTGAAGGTGACCTCAGGTACCTCCGGCAATGGATTGTATGTTCCGATTCCCTCGATAAACCGACCGTCCCGTGGCGCTTCCGAGGAGGCCACTACAATGCGGTAGAAAGGTCTTTTCTTTCTACCCCCTCTCGCCAAACGAATGCGCACTGCCATGATTTGCGTCTCACCTCCTGACCAAGAAAAATGTGACTCACAACACCTTATGATCGTTCACCGGGCCAAGACCATGGGCTTCCTGCAGGAAATACCCATATGACTTCGGATTTCAGCTGGGAGAGAGTCCCACCGGAAAAGGACAGTTAGCGGCTGTTGAACCCTTAGCTGAAGCCTGTGCCATTGACCAGCGATGTAAACTAAGCTGTATATCCCAATTACCCTAACTTAAAAAGGGAAAAATGCCTTCTTGCGTTTTCCCTTCCCTTTCTTTTTCTTGCCTCCGCTCATCCCCATCATCTGCCGCATCATCTTGCGAGCTTCCGAATAGCTGTTGATGAGCCGATTGACATCCTGAACCGTTGTACCGCTTCCATTGGCGATCCGTCGTCGCCGACCGGCGTTGATGATGTCCACATTCTGCCGCTCAAGCTTTGTCATGGAATTGATAATGGCTTCCATGCGCACGAATTCTTTTTCATCCACCTGCATCTTCTTCAACTCTTTGAGCATCCCCATTCCCGGCAGCATGGAAAGGATGCTTTCCAGAGACCCGAGCTTTTTGATCTGACGAATCTGTTTGCGGAAGTCCTCCAGGGAGAACGTGTCGTCTCGGAACTTGTGCACCAATGCCTCTGCTTCATTCTCATCAATGGCCTGTTGGGCCTTCTCAATGATGGAGAGCACATCCCCCATGCCCAGAATACGAGAGCTCATGCGTTCGGGATGAAAAACCTCGAGAGCATCCAGCTTCTCTCCGATGCCAATGAACTTAATGGGACACTGGGTGACTCCCCGGATAGAGAGAGCTGCACCGCCGCGTGCGTCACCATCCAGCTTGGTCAGTATGACACCGGTAATTCCAAGGGTTTCGTGGAATGTACCTGCCACCTGAACCGCATCCTGGCCGGTCATGGCGTCGGCCACCAGGAGGATCTCGGAAGGCTGCAGGATTTCCTTGAGACGCCTGAGCTCATCCATCAACTCGGTGTCTACATGGAGACGGCCCGCCGTGTCCACAAGGAGAGTATCGCAGTTATGCTCTCTGGCAAAAGCAAAGGACTCCCTTGCTATATCCTCAGGCTTCTGACTGGGCGATGCGGGAAATACCGGCAACTGCAGCTGCTTGCCGAGGGTCATCAGCTGATCTATGGCAGCCGGTCGGTAAATATCTGCAGGAACGAGACAGGGTCGGCGTTTTTCCTGACTGATTTTTCTGGCAAGCTTCGCCGCTGTGGTCGTCTTTCCCGATCCCTGCAAGCCGACCAGCATGACGGAAGCAGGCACTCGACCGGCAAATTTGATGGGAGCCGCCTGCCCCCCCATCAGCTCGGTGAGCGCCTCATTCACTATCTTGACAACCTGCTGACCAGGAGTGAGGCTTTGCATCACTTCCTGCCCGACAGCCCGGGAAGCGATGCCCGCCACAAAATCTTTGGCAATCTTGTAATGGACATCCGCCTCCAGGAGCGCCATTCTCACCTCTTTCAAGGCCTCCTGAATATTGCCTTCAGTCAGCTTTCCCTGACCGCGCAGGTTCTTGAGAATCTTCTGCAACCTGTCCGATAGGTTTTCAAACATAGGGTCCACCGATTAAGAGTTGGTTCATGTTGTTGATCCCCAAAAAAAATTTATCGTATAGTCATCAGTGCTTCAAGTCAAGATGGTAAGGACATTGCCCGACTCCTGTCTCATTGCCCCCGCCTGAAACCCTGAAGCTGCGAATATCTCGTTCCTCCAACTCTTTCGGCCTTTCTGCGCAGCAAAAGTCCAACCGGCTACCCTTCTGAATGGCTTAACCCGGCTAGAGCTCCCTGGTTCCCCGGACCTTCTTGGAATGCGCCTTGAAGAATTTCAGACGCAAGCGGCCATTCCGGGCTGTGTCCATTTCCAGTCTATTATTGTAACAGAGCTCACACCCCTTTCATTGACAAATGCGCCTTCCAGGCAGGATATCCACTGACGTATGTAGATATCTGTTGGCTTTGGATCTGAATTGAGGTAAATTGCTTTTGGTTTAGGGAGGCTGTTTCATTCTGTTGGTCGATCTGATTCTCTGGAAATTCTCCTGCTTGTTCATTGCCCTTTCTCCTTACGGTGATTTTTCCCTTCTTTTCGAGCAGACCCCGGTTGACATTTGGCTTTCCATACTCTGAGAGCGCAAGACCCCGTGACGAGGAGTCCCTTGATCTCTTTGCTCGTATGTGGGGGTCTCATTCCCGACAGCGGGATGCCGGGTCTTGAATCCGGCCGACAACGAGTGGGATGTATTTTCATCGTTTCGAGTGCGCCGATGGAGCCTGGAGACAGGCAGGGATCGGCTGTTATCCACTATCGCATGCTGGTTCAACCCGATGCCTGCAGTTGCTGGGATAGGCCCTGCGATTTTTTTCCAGGGCTCATCTCCCAGTTTCACTATCAGACTTCTCTGTGGATCTGTGATCATTTTTGCGCTCTTTGGGCCCACATTGATCGACATCCACCTTCAGGTTAGCTTTCCTGGTCGGGTTTCGGTTGTATGTCAAGTTCCAGTGGGGTTCGAGCAGACAAACCCCTGGTTTGAAAATGTTTGTATGATAGGGGGGAGGGCTTTTATGACATCCTTAGACACGGAAGTCAGGGAGACAACGGCTGTTTCAGAAGGCGCACAGGAACTGCTCATTCAGAAGCGGGAAGTCACCCGTATTCTGAACAGGGCCTGTGAAGATCCCCGATTTTGTGAGGAATTGATGGAAAAGGGTATTGACGCATTGGATGAATACCAGCTGTCGCACGCGGCCAAGGCAGCCATTGCCTCCGGAGATCTGCAATGGTTGAACGACAATGTGGGAGAGCTCACTCAAAAGCAACTCCTTTTCATATACAAGCGTCATGGAACTTCCATCTGGTGAGCATCCTCGGCATTGTCAGACGAAAGCATACTCCGAATAACACGTTGGCACCCAAGTTGATTTTGCAGCTTGCAGCATATGTATCAGAACAGCATTTCATCTATTTTCGGAGTATCCAAAGCGATATCAGACGGCGTAGGGTGGGCTGAACGAAGCGACCCCCCTAGAACCCTCTAGAGCAGCAGAAGAACCGATACGGAGGAATTCACGATGAATGTCCGTTTCTCAGGGTCCCCGGTGGGCTCGGTTATGGTGGTTGGCGGTGGTATAGCCGGTATGCAGGCAGCACTGGACGTCGCCAATGCAGGATTCTACGTGCATCTGGTCGAGAAATCTCCCGCCATCGGCGGAGTCATGGCTCAGCTGGACAAGACGTTCCCAACCAACGACTGCTCCATGTGAATTATTGCTCCCAAACTGGTCGAGGTCGGCCGTCATCCGAATATTAATCTCGTTACCAATGCAACAGTGGACACTATTTCCGGTGAGGAGGGAGACTTCCTGGTCAGGATCCTCCAGAAGCCCAGGTATATCGATGCGGATAAATGTACGGGATGCGGGGAATGTGAAAAAGTCTGCCCCATCGATGTACCGTCGGAATACAATATGAGGTTGAATCAGCGCAAGGCCGTCTACCGGCCTTATGCTCAGGCAGTTCCATCCACATTCGCCATCGACAAGCTGGACCGTTCTCCCTGCACCAATGCCTGTCCCAATCAGGTGAACGCCCACGGCTACGTGGCGCTTATCGCCCAAAAGAGGTATGAGGACGCGATGCAGGTGATTCTCCGGACCCTGCCTCTGCCG
>JAAYUJ010000586.1 GCA_012517775.1 Deltaproteobacteria bacterium | reverse complement strand
GCTTACCGGCCATGGGACGGTGGAGGATGCCATTGAGGGCATGAGGCTGGGAGCGTTTGATTTTCTCATGAAACCATGCCCCATTGAAGATCTGGTGAGCAAGGTAAGAGACGCCCGAGCAAAGAAGCATCATCATCTGGCCAAGATCCTGGAAGCTGAGGGAAAACGGCTGCGGGGACGAATCGCCAGATGATCGCTTTGCCGGATACCGGGGCTGTTTGCTCTTGATGCATCGCGATGTTGGAGAGCCATGAAGAAGGAATCCCTGCCTCACATCACCGGGCTGTTTGATTCGCCCATCGAGCTCCACCGTCTTTTGGACCATCTGCCTCTTGCTATTGCAGTGCTCAACGCGGATCGGGAGATCGTTCTCCTCAATCGAGCCATTCAGGGGCTCACTGGATTTCATGAAGAGGAGGCGAAGGGAATCCCCTGTGCCTATATTCTTCGAAGCAGTGTGTGTCAGTTCAAGTGTCCCCTCTTGAACACTGAGAGCCATTCCGTGGTGCAATGCTGCGAGGGGGATATTATCAACCGGGACCATCAGAAGATTCCTGTTCGCCTCACTTACGCTCCGGTTAAGACCGCCGCCGGCAAGCTCAAAGGCTTCGTCGAGGCCGTGGAAGACATACGCTTCGTTGGTGCCCTCGAGAGGAGAACCTCGACGACATACGGCTTCGGGGAGCTCGTAGGTCGAAGTCCTCAAATGGAGAGGGTATTCCATGTTCTCCCCATGATTGCCCAGTCGGATTCATCGGTGCTCATCACCGGCGAAACCGGAACAGGGAAGGACCTTCTTGCCGAGGCGGTTCACCGGGCGTCACAGCGTGCAAAGGGACCTTTTGTCAAAGTCAACTGCGGGGCGCTTCCCGAGACCCTGATGGAATCGGAGCTTTTCGGTCATCAGAAAGGGGCCTTTACCGGGGCGGTGGAGAACAAGCCGGGAAGATTCCAACTGGCCCACAACGGCAGCCTTTACCTCACGGAGATCGGCGATCTTCCCATGCCTCTCCAGGTGAAGCTCCTCACCTTTCTTGACGACCGGGTAGTTTATCCGTTGGGGAGCACACGGGGTTTTCAATCCAATGTCCGGGTGATTGCCGCAACCCACCGCAATCTGGAAAGGATGGTTCAGGAAGGCCGCTTCCGGCAAGACCTCCTCTTTCGCCTCAATGTGGTCCGGCTCCATTTGCCACCTGTGAGAGAGAGGCAGGACGATGTGCGGCTGCTTCTGGATCATTTTCTCAACCGCTTTACAGCCGAATTCAAGAAGCCCATCAAGGGTTTTTCGGCCAAGGCCCTGCGCATCCTTCTGGATTATTCCTACCCCGGTAATGTGAGGGAGCTCAAGAACATCGCGGAGTACGCCCTGAACATCTGCCAGGAGGATTATATCGCTCCCAAACATCTGCCCGGCTACCTCACCGACGGGCGTATCCAGGCCGCATCTGCTGCGGGTGCTGTTTCAGGGGAAGAGCTTCCCGTGTCGGCAGTGACCGGGGCGGGGGAAGGAATCGCCGACTGGAGTGCCCTCGAGCAAAAGATGATCTTGGATGCGTTGTTGAGGTCCGGTGGGCGGCGGGGAAAAGCTGCCGGCCTTTTGGGGTGGGGAAGAAGCACCCTCTGGAGGAAGATGAAGCAGTATGGGCTGGAGGGTCATGCAACGGCGTCGGCTGCAACTTCTCAATAAGTCCGGGTGACGACAGTTTTGTAGGTCGGGTTCCAATACCCGACAGCCCGGCACAAGGGCTGCCGGGATTGGAATCCGGAGCTGCTTGTTGAGAGGATACCGTTAGATCATTCCTGAACGCGAACAGGCTGACCTTATGCCGAGGAAAGTCCTGGTTACTCTCTACGGAAACGACGTTGCTCCAAGGTTCGATCTGACCATCGAGGTCTTTATCGCCTCCGTCAGTCCCGAAGGAAGGATCGAAGAGGAAAAGACCGTCGTGCTTCCCCAGGCTTCAGCAGAGAAGCTGTGCCGCATGATCATCACGGAGGACATTCAGACCGTAATATGTGGCGCCATAGAGGAAGAGTATTTCGAGTACCTGCGGTGGAAGAGGATTGAAGTGCTGGATTCGGTCATTGGCAGTTGCCGAAAGGCGCTGGAGAAATACATCCGAAAAGAGCTCGTGCCCCGTGCCATTTTTTGGGAGAAGCCCCAGAATGTTCTCAGCTGAATCATTCGATGGCAGGACGCCGTCTCTCTTTTCAAGGAATCCTTCATAGAAAGCTTTGAATGTTCTATAACGTCTTTATTTGAATCGTCAGGATGCTTCAAAATGTATCATATTGAAGCATCTGATCCACTCCCTCCTGATCCTTTCCATTTAAGTATTTGCCTTTACACCATATTTTTGAGTGGCACATTCCTTGCCATGTGTCCCACTGGATGTGAAACAGGAATGGGGGGCTTCCGATGGATTCGCGTATTGCACCCATTTGTGCAATGTGCGCTGACCCGCCACGGTAAGGTGACCTTGGAAGAAGCAAAAACCTTGAGAGTTCTGGTAATCGAGACCGACGAGAGCTTTCGTCAGAAGATCGCCCATCATTTGCGCCTGGACGGCTGCACCGTTATCGAGGCCTGCGAAGAGACACCGGCTCTGGGGATTCTTCGAAAAAAGGACGTGGACGTTGTCCTTTTGGGCCTTCACGGATTCCGGACGACGGCGTTGGCTCTCCTCAGGGAGATCAAGCTGATTCGACCAGCAATAGAGGTGATTCTGATGAACGTTTCCGACGAACTGACCCTCTCAATGGAAGCCATGAAACTGGGAGCCTTCGACGACCTTTGGGCGCCCATCGAAATGGAGACCCTCGTTGCGCGTGTGAGAGAGGCGCATGAACGAAAAGGGCGTCGGGAACGCCCTGCCGGGGAAACTCGTGAGGGAGGGTTGTGATCCCCCCGATGAGGAAGCCCTCAATTGAAATATCGAGAACCAAGAGGAGCAATGGGAGCATTTCAGCAGTGAAGGAGAACTATGCAAACGATCAAAGTGAAGGAATTGATGGTGCCTCTCGCCAAGTACGCGACGGTGTCCGACGATGCCACTCTGTACGAGGCCGTTTTGGCACTCGAAGAGGCCCAGAAGAACATCGAGGAGGGCCGGCACAGACACTGGGCGGTTCTTGTCTGTGACAGGGGTGGCCGTGTCATCGGCAAGATCAGCCAGTTGGATGTTCTCAAGGGTCTCGAGCCGAGGTACGCCGAGATTGACAGACTCACGGAAGCCTCCAAGCTGGTCTACAGCCCTGAAGTCCTCAAGTCGATGCTGGAGGAATACTATTTGTGGAAGAAGCCCCTTGAGGACATCTGCAAGAAGGCGGCGGAGGTCAGGGTGAGCGCCATGATGTCGACTCCCGTGCCTGGTGAATACGTGGAGGAGGAGGCCACCCTCGATGAGGCGATTCACCGCATGGTGATGGGTCGGTTTCAGTCCCTCCTCGTCAAGCGCAATGATGACATCGTGGGAATACTCAGGCTGTCTGACGTGTGTGCGCGGATCTGCGAGATGATCAAGGTCTGCAGCCTTTAAGATCCCGGGACCGAGCCCGGGGGTGAACCTAAAGAGGGACCGGAGGAGAATCCATCATGGCCTCAAAGGCGCAAGGGAAAATTGAATGGCAGCGTTTTTTCTTCATTCTTTTAGGACTGGGAATTTTCCTGTCCATATACTTCTCATCACCGTGGGGGGATGCAGTGGATCCCACCGGGAAGGCCTTCCCTCTCTCCCGGGAGGGAAAGGCATCCATCGCGCTCTTTCTCATGGCGGGCATCTGGTGGGTTTTTGAAGTGGTGCCCATCGGGGTGACCAGCATCGCCATCGGCGTCATGCAGGCACTCTTCTCCATCCGGTCCGCCAAGGACGCCTTCCGGGACTTCATGGATCCCTCGGTCATGTTCATCTTCGGGTCGGTGGTGATCGGTCTGGCGTTTACCAAGTCGGGTCTCACCCGCCGGGTCGCGTACAAGATGTTGGAACTGGTGGGGGAGAAGACATCCCTGATCCTTCTGGGGTGCCTGGTGGTGACGGCCGTCCTCACCCACTTCATGGCCCATACGGCTGCCGCGGCCACCGTCTTTCCCATCCTCATCGCCATCAACGACCTGTACGGGGAGGGGGACAGGCCCACCAAGTTCGGCAAGTCTCTTTTCATCGGCATGGCCTACGCTGCGGGGGCCGGGAGCATCATCACCTTCCTGGGCGCGGCCCGGGGTCCTGCTGCCGCCGGTATGTTCAGGGAGTTCACGGGAAGGGACGTGGGGTTCTTCGAGCTCACCAAGTACATGTTTCTCCTGGGCTGGGTCATGGTGTTCCTTATCTGGGCTTACATGTGTATTGCCTTCAAGGCCGAAAGATCGGTCATTCCCGGTCTGAGGGAACGGGTGAAGGGGCTCTCCTCGCAGTTGGGCGCCCTCACCAAAAACGAGCTCTTCGTCATCATCTGTGTAGTCCTGGTGGTGATCATCATGGGGCTGCAGTCGTTCGTGCCTGTTCTCAAGCCCCTGGACCGGTCGGCCATCATCCTTCTGTCCACTCTCGCCTTTTTCGTCTTCAAGGTCCTCACCGTTCAGGATCTGGAAGAGATCCCCTGGAACATCATCCTCCTTTTCAGCGGGGCCATGAGCATCGGCTTCTGCCTGTGGAAGACGGGCGCCGCCCAGTGGATGGCCGTTCACTGGCTGGCCATGTTCAAGGAATCCCACTGGATGGTTTTCGTCCTGGGGATCGCCTTCTTTGTCCTGGCCATGACCAATTTCATCATGAACGTGGCCGCCATCGCCATTTCTCTTCCCGTGTCCCTGGTCATCGCCAAGTACCTCGGTGTTGCTCCCGACGTGATCCTGTTCGCCTCCCTTGTGACGGCGGGCATGCCTTTCATGCTGCTCATCGGGGCCGCACCAAATGCCATCGCGTATGAATCGAAGCAGTTCACCACCGGGGAATTCTTCACCCACGGGATCATCATGAGCATTGTGCTCATGGTGGTTCTGGGCATCATTCTCGTAACCGTCTGGCCCATGCTGGGAATGCCTATCCTCATCAAGTAGAGGGCACCATTCAGAGAAGGAAATATCCAATGGCTAGGAAAAGGATTTTTGCGCTCTTTGTCGGACTCCTGACTCTTTTGTGCTTCCTCCCGGCTGACGCCTTAACCACCGAGAGCCCGGCGGGACCATCGGACATCCTGATCATCGCGGGAACGGTGTCCAATGCACAGGGTAAGCCGGTCAAGGAGGTGGAGATCGCCGTCTATGTTGACGGTAAGGAAATCCACCTAGAGGAAGAAGTGAGCACTTCCAAGGCGGGGCGCTATGAAGCGGAACTGAAGCTGCCCCTCTCCACCCTGCCTGGAGGAAAGGTGGAGATCGAAGCCAGGAAGCCGTCCTACAAGTCTTCGGGGCGGATCATGCTTGACACTGTGGTCAAGGAGAAGGAGGACGGGGAGGGGAACGTCTACTACCTGTCCCACAGCAGTTTTGTCCTCAAGCGTGCCATCACCCCCGGCTTCTGGATCGCGACCCTCGTTCTCGTGATTGTCTACGCCCTCATCGCCCTGGAGTTGATGCACCGGACCCTGGCGGCCCTATTGGGTGCCGCCCTGCTCATGACCATCAGTTATACGGCGGGAACGTTCAATAAGGAGTACATGATTCTGACGTTTGAGGATGCCATGCAGGCCATCGATATGAACGTCATCTTCCTCCTCATGGCCATGATGATCATCGTGGGGGTCCTAAAAAGAACAGGCGTATTCCAGTGGATGGCCTACAAGTCCTATCAGTTGGCCAGGGGAAATGTGTTTGCCCTGGCCGGTATTCTCATGGTCGTGACGGCGGTCTCCTCGGCGTTCCTCGACAATGTCACCACCATGCTCCTTATCATTCCCGTCACCATTGAAATCGCCCTGACCCTGAAGATCAACCCCATTACGCTCCTCATGCCGGAAGTCTTTGCGTCCAACGTGGGGGGTACCGCCACCCTTATCGGTGATCCCCCCAACATCATGATCGGCTCTTACGCCAAGCTGAGCTTTGTGGATTTCGTCCAGAATCTCACGGTCATCTGCCTCATCTGCCTGGTTGTGACAATGGTATACTTCCTCTACTGGTATAAAAAGGGGTACATGAAAGCCCAGGTGGGGGATGTGCAGAAGATGATCGCGCACCTGAGGGACGAGTACCAGATCACCGACAAGGGATTGCTCATCAAGGGGGGGATCGTTCTCGGGGTTACGGTCTTTCTTTTCATGATCCACGGCGTGCTCCACATGGAGCCCAGCATCGCCGCCCTCATCGGGGCTTCGGTCCTGCTGGTTCTGAGCAGGGTGGACATCGTGGAGATGCTGGAGCACGAGATCGAGTGGCCCACCCTCGTCTTTTTCATGATGCTCTTCATCGTGGTGGCGGGCGCGGAGGAGACCGGCCTGATCCAGATGATTGCCGACTGGGTGAACGACATGTCCAGGGGCTCGCTGGTGACGGCCATTCTCATGATCCTGTGGGTGGCCGCCATCGCTTCGGCCATCATCGACAACATCCCATTCACGGCCACCATGCTTCCCATTGTGGCCTATCTTACCACCGCCATTCCCGGGGCACAGGGGGGTATTCTCTGGTGGGCTCTTGCCCTCGGGGCATGTCTGGGGGGGAACGGGACCATGATCGGGGCCAGTGCCAACGTGGTGACGGTGGGCATGGCGGAGCGGGCCGGCCACCACATCCCTTTCATGGCTTATATGAAGGTGGCCGCCATTCCCACGGTGATCACCATCATTCTCTGCTCTTTCTGGCTCCTACTTGTGGAGATGTAGTCATTCTGGGGGGAATGGGCCACCTTTCCCCCCTTGGAGTCAATCACGGATTTTGTGTAGACTATTACTAAGAGTCCCCCGGCTGAATTAGATATGGGTCGGGATTCACATTCCGACAACAGGGTGTCGGATATGGAAATCCGACCTGTGGCTCAGCCTGATCCGGGTACTTATCACCATTTCAGGGCAGGGCGCCGATGAGGCGTGAGGGACTTCCGGGAAAAGCCCCCTGGTTCAAATACGCGGAGGTTGGGATTCCAATCTCGACAGCGATGCGTTGGGTATGGAAGTCCGAAGTACGACCAAGCGCCTTTTCATCGCTTCCGGTGCCCCAAAGGGGGATGAGGGACAGGCGTGAGACGGGCACCTCCTCATAAGGGAGAGAAAGGAACCCATGGAGAGAGGAGAAGAATGGAAAACAGCCAGTACTATCGATCCCTGACCAGGAACCTGGTCCTGATAGTCATCGTCGTGTCCTTCACCCCCCTTCTGCTCATCGCCGCCCTGGTGGGGTACAGTTTCGAGACTTCTTACAAGGGGAAAACCATCGATTTTCTCAAGGAGACGGTGAAGAGGAACCAGCAGAATATCGACGTGTTTCTCAGTGAGAAGCTCGACTACATCAAGGTGCTGGCCAAGTCCTTCAGCTTCGAGGAGTTGAGCAACGAGGAGTTCCTGAGCCGCAAACTGGCCATCCTTCAGCAGGCTTACGGGGGAGTGTTCGTGGATCTGGGTGTGGTCAACTCGGAGGGGATACAGATAGCTTATGCCGGCATGTTCAAATTGGAACGGGCCGACTACTCCAAGGCGGAATGGTTCCAGCATGCCATCAAGAGGCCCCATTTCATCAGCGACGTATTCCTCGGGCTGAGGAGATCGCCTCACTTTATCGTTTCCGTGAAGCAGAGATGGCGGGGGGAAGATTACATCCTGCGGGCGACGGTGGACTTTGTGACGTTCAACACCCTGGTGGAAAATGTCCGCATCGGAGAGACCGGGCGTGCGTTTATCATGAACCAGGCCGGGGAATTCCAGACCAAGCCGGATCCTCAGGCGGAGGCGAACCGGCAGTTCTTCCTGGAGCTTCTCAAACGGGAAGGTTCAATTGGGGACGAGAGCGGCCTGGATGCGGCCAGCGGTGTGCCGAGCTTTATGCGCTCACATGGGAGTTCTTTCAAGGACAATGATATTGTTGCCGGAGAAGCAAGATTTGCCGGGGACGATTTCTTTTATATCATGACCCCCCTCAAGAGCGAGGAATGGATCCTCATCTTTCAGCAGGACCTTGCAGACGCTTTCAGGGACCTGCGCCGCGCCCGTCTCCTCGCCCTCACCATCCTGCTCCTCGGCGGGATTGCCATCGTGGTCACGGCCATGGTCCTGTCGCGAAAGATGGTGAGTCGCATTGAGAAGGCGGACCAGGAAAAGGAGATGATGAACGAGCAGGTCATCGAAACGGGGAAGCTGGCATCGGTTGGTGAGCTTGCGGCGGGAATCGCCCATGAAATCAATAACCCTGTCGCCATCATGGTGGAGGAGGCCGGCTGGATTGAGGATTTGCTCAGGGATGAAGAACACATGGAGACTTCGAAACTGGATGAGGTCAAAAGGGCCCTGACACAGATCAACACCCAGGGGGAGCGCTGCAAAGAGATCACCCATAAGCTCCTGAGCTTTGCACGACGAACGGACCCACGAGTGGTGG
>JAAYUJ010000585.1 GCA_012517775.1 Deltaproteobacteria bacterium | reverse complement strand
CATTCCTGACTGGATCCAGCAGGTGTTCGTATTCATCCTGGGATGTTGCCTGGGGAGCTTCTTCAACGTGGTCATCTACCGGCTCCCTGCAAAGCTTTCCATTGTGCAGCCCGGATCTCACTGCCCCCGGTGCAGCAGGCCCATAGCGTTCTATGACAATATCCCCCTCATCAGCTATCTGATCTTGATGGGCAAATGCCGCCACTGCCGTGCGCCCATATCCTTTCGCTACCCCACGGTGGAGGCTCTCACGGGTACCATCGCCCTGCTCCTCTTTCAACAATATGGCTTTTCCATGCAACTGCTCGGGGAATCTATCTTTGTCTCGCTGCTCATTCTCATTGCATTCATAGACCTGGATACATTCACCATTCCAAATATTCTTTCCTTGCCCGGTATCGCTGCGGGGCTGGCGTTTTCTTTTCTGACCCCCCGCCTCTCCTGGCAGGATTCCCTTCTGGGAATTCTCCTTGGAGGAGGCTTCCTGTATGCGGTTGCAGTGGCCTACCAGTTCTTCAGGCGCCAAGAGGGTCTCGGAGGGGGGGACATCAAGCTTCTTGCCATGATAGGAGCTTTCCTCGGGTCCGCGGGCGTACTCTTCACAATCATGCTTGCCTCTGTCGTGGGTGCCATGGCAGGAATCGCCGTCATGAGACGCACCCGCGCGGGGTTGACGGCCATGGTCCCATTCGGCCCTTTCCTTTCTCTCGGCGCCATCTGCTACCTGGTTTGGGGACAGAGCCTTGTGCACTGGTACGTATCCGAATTTTTTGCATGAATGAATTCCGGAAAGCGAGAATTCAATGACGCGCCATTGCTTTTACGCAGACTGGCTCGACGCCGCTGAAAGACTGGCAGTGCTCAAGGACCAGGCTGCGCACCATGTGAGGAATGTGCTGCGTCTCAAGCCTGGAGAAGTCATCGACTTGCGCGATCGCGATGGGAGAGGGTGGAAATGGGTGATTTCGGATATGACCCAAGAACAGGTGCGTATCCAGCTTCTCGAACCTTATGATCTCCCTACGGAATCGCCACTGGAACTCAGTCTCGCGTTGGCACTCGCCCGGCCGGATCGCATGGATCTGGTTCTGCGACAGGCAACGGAAATCGGCCTGACTCGCTTCATTGTATTCAAGGCGGAAAGGAGCCAATACGGATTATCGAGAGACCAGGCAGCAAAGAGACGCGACCGCTGGTTGAAGATCGCGCGGGAAGCCGTTTGTCAGTGTGGAAGAATGCGTTTGCCGGAAATTGTCATTTGCGAGGATTGGATGGATTTCTTACTGGAAGCCAGTCAGTGCACGACCCCTCGAACTGCTGGTCTACGCATCTTTGCAGATGAGAGTGGAACGGGACGAAATCTCTTATCACTTTGGCGTTCATGTCCGATGTATAGGCAGGTGTTGACTGTGGTAGGCCCGGAAGGAGGCTGGACACCTGTGGAAGTGAATCGGTTCGCGGAAGCAGACTTTTACCCCGTCCGTCTCGGTCCCAGAATTCTTCGCTTTGAAACGGCGGCGACTGCTCTCCTCTCATCCGTTCAAACGCTGTGGGGAGACTTCGGACAACCAGTATGAGGAAGGACAAGCTTTATGAAGTGCCATGCTTGCGGTTTCATCGGATTTGATCATCTTTCCCAGTGCAGCAATTGTGGATGTGACTTGACGTCGGTCAGGGACAAGTTTGGATTTGTTCCGGCAAAGTCGGCCGCGCCCCTTTTTTTGGGTGCTTTGCTGAAAGACCGCCCGGTAAGCGACGTTTCTTCCACGACAGACTCACAAGGAATTGAGCCGGCAATATCCGCAATTCCTCAAATCGAGTTGGGTGAGACAATCGAGCTCACAGGGGAGAACTTGGAGGCTGACACTTTGCACGCGTCTTCCAGTGAGGGATCACAGGCCGCACGTTCTTTCAGTCAGAGTGAAAAATCCTTGGACAACGAGTTGATGATAGACCTGTCCGACGAAGAGCTCAATCAGGTAATGAGAAGCAGGAAAGCTGAAGAGGAGTTGGAGCTCAATCTGGATTTTCTTCTGGAGGATGACTCTCTTGCGCTGGCTGATGGGAAGGCGTCGGGGAGCGTTACGGGGAATGGCAGCGGGAATCCCACTGTTGCGGGCGATCAGCTGGAGATGAGCGAGTTTGATGCAGCCGGCCTTGAGTTGACGGACGAGGATCTTGACCAGCTTGCCGGTGAGGCGGACCTCGCCGTGGACCTGGATCCAGGGCTTCCTGATTTCACAGGGGCGGAGGATACAGCAGTCCTCGATTTATCCGATGACGATCTCCACACGTTGATTACAGATCTGGAAGTATCCATGGAAAAGAAGGCCAAGCAGCCGGATGCTTGACATAATCCCGTCAGCAAAGGCGATTAAGGAGGACTGTGCGGACTTTGAAAAACGTGTTGACTGAGGATGAGGAATTCAGTAACATGCGCTTCGCTTTTGGGCGGGGTAGCTCAGTCGGTAGAGCAGTGGACTGAAAATCCTCGTGTCCCCAGTTCGATTCTGGGCCCCGCCACCATTTGCATTCCGGCTTACCAAGCCAACTTAAAATAGAAAAGCCCGCCACAAGCGGGCTTTTGCTTTTTTGTGTTTGTGTAATTCCT
>JAAYUJ010000584.1 GCA_012517775.1 Deltaproteobacteria bacterium | reverse complement strand
GCTCTCGTACGGCGCAAATTGTGGGCTGCCAGCTATTTCGTCGACTCATTGGCGCAACCCCAGTCCACCGAATTCAACATGGACCGTGTAAATCTGTTGCTCGATTCCCTTTCGGAGGCGGCCTGATTGGCCAAAGTCGAGATATTCTTAAAGCCACTTTCGCAACGAAGAGCTCTTGGGAGGCTGTCCTGTGAAGCACGGAATCATGTGAAACAGTAATTCGTCCTGTCACATGAGAATAATGGATGAGACCCTGTTCAAGCGCGGGGGAGGCAAACGTAGAAGAGTCGCACACTGATCGACATCAAACAAGGAACGGTACATGCCTCCTGCCGCCACGCGCTAGGCTGCTTCCCCGGTTGCGATTGTCCT
Organism: Deltaproteobacteria bacterium; assembly: GCA_012517775.1. Taxonomy (GTDB): domain Bacteria; phylum Desulfobacterota; class Syntrophobacteria; order Syntrophobacterales; family Syntrophobacteraceae; genus JAAYUJ01. The sequence continues at coordinate 6,020 of JAAYUJ010000584.1, read as the reverse complement.
GGAGCCCAGTCTCCGGATGACGATCAAACCCGCGACGACGGTAACGAGGGCCAACGGGATGTAGGTTTTAAGAAAGACCAATGTCATGCCGTCTGAATGTCCATGACAGAGATAGATGCTGAATGTCAATTCCATTAGAAGCAACAGGTCCAGTACCGCTACAGCTATTTTTTGACCGGTAGTGTATTTCTCTTTCATTCTTGAGCCCCCATCCACTGCCAGCTAACAGCAATGCGCGTTTGTACGTCTCTCTCCAGCGGAAGCAATTTATTTGAGTGCGAGAACCGTCTACCCACCCATAGATCCTGTTAATGGCAAAATCGCATTTTTCGAATCTGTGCAGAAAAACGGATCTTGGTGATCTCGGTAGAGTCTCCGCCGGATGCCCGCCGACGAGAATCGGCAGACACCCGGAAATGGAATTCAGACTACTTCTTTCTCAAATCCTGTTTCGAGACGTTCATCACCCTGATGGCTACCCGCTCGGTCCCGTTCACGTCATACGCGAAGCGCAGAATATCTCCCGGTTCAGGCGGAATGCCAATCATGGCCGTGGCAACATTGTATGCGGCGACGACACCGGTCGGTTCCCCATAAGGAGCGCTCTTACTGAAGTTGGTGTTGTATTCCTCGATGGTGATGACTTTCTTCTCTTTGTCATAATTCACGCACTTGCCCTGGCTTACTTCCGCGGCCATCGCCACCGAAAAGGAACAGAAGACGGCAAGGATCAGGGCTGCACCTATTACACTAATTTTTCCGCTAATAATCTTCATGTTGTGGAATCCTCCCCTAGCCTTTATGCTTCATATTGTAAGCGAGGCCTGCTCCGCAAGCTTTTTCTCGCGGAGCTCGTTGGCCGCTCCCTTGAACATGATCGCCATGATGTAGATACAGATAATGGTGATCGCACCGAGGATCACAACTGCCGCCGAGGTGCCATACTTGAACTGCTTCAGGATGATGGAAACCATGCAGGCCAGCACGGCGCATCCAAAAGCAACCCTGATTCCGTAGCCCTTTGCATACTTGGTCGCCACTGTGCCGATCTGCGCTCCGATCGCCGCACCGGTCAGCATCACGAAGACGGCGATCAGCTCGATCCGCCCCTTGAGGGTATACGTAAAGGCTCCGTAGAGACCGGAGATCATCACCTCGAAAAGGTCCGTGCCCACTGCAATGTGTGTGGGGCAGCCAATGAGGTAGACGAGGGCGGGCATGCGCAGCAACCCACCGCCGATCCCCAGAAATCCTGCCAGAACTCCTGTGACGTAGCTCACCATGATGGGCAGCCATACGGAACAGGTGAATCCGGCGGCCTTGAAGTGTATCATGGGGGGAATGTTTATTTTGTGGAAGGTCTTGTACCAGGTGACACCTTCGGTGCCCTTGTCACCATCGACAATTCCCTTCTTCTTCTTCTGCGTGGCCTTGTGGTAGTCATAGAACACCATAGCGGCTATGAGTGCCAGGAAGACGACATAGACCCAGCGGACCACAGATCCCACCGTGCCCAGTCGCTCCAGGTACATGATGATCTGAGCACCGCATTCGATCCCGACCATGGTGCCCACCAGCATGACCACGCCGAGTTTGTAGTCCACATTGCCGAATTTGGAATGGCGCATGGTGGAAACCATCGATTTCCCAGCAATATGCGCAATGTCCGTCCCAATGGCAAACGCCATAGGAAACCCGAGAATATTCAAGCCTGGCGTGACCATCCAGGCGCCACCCATTCCGAAGAATCCCCCGATGACACCTACGGAGTATCCGATGAGAACAAGACCAGGCCAGAAAATCTCCACACCCGCAATAGGCATGTACATATACATCCAGGATGCATCCATCTTTCATCTCCCCTTTAGATTTCTAGTGTTCAACGATCTTCCGAGACTTGAGATCCAGGCCGGTCCTTGCCATGATGAAGTCCATCACCACCCCCAGAATGCAACCCCAGGCTGCGGTCAGGACCACTGCCCATACGGCGAACAGTAAAATATTCGTGTTGTAGAGGTTGGAAAAATACTTCTCAACGGCCAAGGAAACACGCCGGGTATCCGCGACGACCACAAGCATTGAAGCCGGCCCACCTGCCGCCCAGGCTCCGGTCGGAATCAGCAGGTATGCCATTAACAAAAAGCTGGAGATTCTCCAGACAAGCGATTTCATAGCGAACGATCCTTTCTTTTGCATCCTTAAGAATTCTACCCTCAACTACTCGGCCTGTATCAGGCATCCTCCAGTCCAACCCTCTCCATACCTTTACTTTCTCAAGAATGAGAAACCCAGCGCTATCACCTCCTTAACCTTCTCAAGATTGCATCGCAAGCGAGCCTCGGGTCCAACGCATTTGGCTTGAGCCTGCATCGCATCGACCGCAACTCTTGAGCAACAGTCATGCCAGCATCTCTTTGCACGATTAGGTGAGAGTACATTGAAGCCTTGTCTGACAAGCACTTCGAGCAAGGTGAAGCTCACCTTTCTCGCAATCATTCTCCATATCATCGAAGGAGTCTTGCACGATGGAATCCTGATTGCACGATTCGAAGCCGGCTCACTTGCAAGATATGAGTGTGATCTCCTCATTCGAGCAGATCTAATGCGGCAACCTCGTGACGGTATTGCGAAATCGAGAGCTGCATCTCTTGAACCTCTCCAAGGAAAGGTGTAAAGAAGTATTGAATAGAAACAGCCTGAGGATCTCGCTGCGTTCCGCATTCCACCCTGTTCGCAAGGCGTTTCAGGATATTTCCAATAATCTATTCTGCCGGATCTCGATAGAGGGAGTGTCGGCGATGCGCTTGTTCAATCCAAATGGAAACGGTTCGAACATTCCATCGATCAAGTTTGTCGATTTCCGTGCCATGCGCATTCGCACGAAGCTCTTTCTGGCCCTTATTCCCTCGACGATCCTCATCCTGATCGCAACAGGGTATGCTACCAACTGGTTTTCAAGCCAGTTCCTCAACGAGGCAATTCAGAGAAATGTAAGGCTTCAGACACTGGCACTCGGGCATGAGATCGAGATCTTCCTCAATCAGTGCAGGGAAGACCTTTTGGAGCTCCGCCAGGGTCCCCTCACCCAATCCGCTCTCTCGGAATTCTGGAGGGCGCAGAAGCAGATTCGTGGATGGGGTTATGCATCCGTTGCCTATCTGACGGAAGACCCAAATAAATGCATTTATCTTGTTTCTCGGGAAGGTGAGCTCAGCGCCATACGAGCGTCCGACATATCGCTTATCAGCCCTGACCCGACAAAACTCCTGGGCAGTCCTGAGTCTCGCAATGGGGAAGCTGTTGAGGTATCGCCTCTTATTGAAAGTCTATATCCCTTCCTATCCAGTGAAAACCAAATTCAGATGGTGGCCAAACGGGTCGTTCGATTCGGGACGGGTGTTCCCAGAAGGAATTCTGAAGGGAGTGACATTGTCCTGCTTGAGGTGAGCGTTTTTCAGATTCGGGACATCCTCTCGCGCTTCAATTCCCCTGCGTCCCCTCTCCATGCCTTCATAAGAAGCCCCGAGCTCAGGTACTCGTTCTTGTTCGACCTGGACGGGTGGACCTGGTTTCAGTCAGAGGATCCGACGACAGACAAGGAAAGAGATCTTTCCACACAACTGGCCAGAACCGGTTTCTCCGGAATCTTTGGAAAACCCGGCCTGCCTTGTGCCTTCAAGCCATCCTCCGAGCATGCAGATTACTGGCGTATGATAGGCGACGTCAAAGAGGGCAAATCCGGGCTCATCACCGTAAGCGACAGAGGTGAGAAACAGGCGTCCCTTATAGATGAGTTCTACATCGCTTACGCTCCCGTGCGATTTCTTCCAGGCTTTGATCAGGAGCCTGTGACCCTTGGCGGTATCGCTTTCGTGGATCGAAGCAGATTGGGGATTTGGGCCGGCTATCGACATATCGATGTCATGTTCGTTATCGCTCTGGTGAGCACCATTCTCATTTCTTTACTGATCTACGGGCTGGGTCGCGTCATCACTCGCCCTCTCTACGATCTCGCCGCCGCTGTGAATTTGCTACAGGAGACGGGCAAGCTTGATGATATCAGCCTACCGGATCACGACCGCGAGACAACTCTCCTAAGACATTCCATCAACGGGCTTCTGTCGACCATCCGAAGCCAAATGCAGGAGATCTGCATCAAGGATGACAGACTGGTTGAATCTTCTTTGCGAGAGCAAGCCAGACTGGAGGAGGAAGTCCGCATCCTGAAGGAAAAGTTCTGCCTGCCGGACATCGCGGAAATCGTAGGGTTAAGCCCTGTCGTGGCAACCTTGAAAAGGGAAATCTTGAAAGCCGCTTCCGTGGACGCCGATGTGCTCATCGTGGGAGAGACCGGCACAGGCAAGCAACTGGCAGCTGAGGCCATTCACCGAAACAGTTCCCGTGCTGCAGGGCCTTTCGTGTCCATCAACTGTGGTGCCCTGGATGAAGGTCTGCTTATGGATGAACTGTTCGGGCACATCAAGGGAGCATTTACCGAAGCCAAGACAGACCGCAAGGGGGCTTTCATGACCGCTCAAGGCGGAACATTGTTCCTGGATGAAATAGCCACCGCTTCCCCAAGAATACAGCAGTCCCTGCTGCGTGCCATCGCGATGAGAAAGGTCTCTCCACTTGGGAGTGACATGGAGACAGGTGTTGATGTTCGTGTAATTGCAGCCTCTAATGAAGATCTCAGAGAGCTTGTCGATCAGGGTAGATTTCGCGATGACCTCTATTATCGACTCAATGTGGTCACGATACATACGCCTTCCCTGCGAGAGCACATGGAGGATCTTCCTCTCCTTGCCGACCACTTTCTGAAGGAAGCGGGGCAGCAGATGAACAAAGAGCAGATTGGTCTGACCCGAGGGGCTCTGGAGAAGCTGAAGTCTTATCACTGGCCTGGAAACGTGAGAGAATTGAAGAACTCTATTACAAGAGCCGTCGCTATGACCGAAAAGCTCCTGCTTCACACCGACGATATCATCCTGCAGGTCGCCGATGCCAGGACCAGCACTCAAGCCGCGAATGAGGCGGCAGCTCCGCCTTCATCGGAGGTAACAAACCTGGAGGCGCTACTCTTTGCGGAAAGGCTCCAGATCAACGACAGGCAAAAGAAGGCGATTGAGCACCTGCTCAAACACAAAGAAATACGCCGATCCGAATACCAGTTGCTTTTTACCGACGGCCTCACCACCCGAACTGCAATCCATGATCTGCAAGATCTGACGAAAAAAGGGGTACTTGAGATTAGTGGCCGTGGACCTGCGACCCGGTATAACCTATCGAGAAGAATGCAGGAAAGGACCAAGTCAGGGGAAGACTGATTTCTTCCTCTGACTTGGCAGCCAAGTGAGCATCTCTGCCCAGGATCCTCAGGATCTCGTCATCGGTGCAGGGCAGTCGAAGAAGCTCTCTTGCTCAGCGGGCAAGGCATCACAAGAGTCAAACGGCGGTCCTGATTTGATACTTCTTGAGAAGGGCGTAAAGTCGGGAGCGAGAAAGGCCGGCAATGCGGCAGGCCCGCTGGATATCGCCTTTTGTCTGGGTGACAAGTTCCCTGAGGTAACGCTGCTCCACCAGAGCAATTGCGCTCTCACGGATTTCTCCCAACTGTGGCAGCACATACTGAATTCCGGGTCTACCGTCACCCGCGCCAGGGGTCTCCCTGCCGCTCACTGAAGCCCGAGCCAGCTGCACACGGATGTAAGTCGGCAGGTGTTTGGGGAACAGGGTCGGTTCATGGCGCGCTGCCGCGATGGCCCTCTCGATGGCATTCACCAGTTCACGCACATTGCCCGGCCAACTGTACCGAGCGAGGAACTCAAAGAAATCCGGGGAAAAACCCTTTCTCTTGATGTGAGCGGTCGCGATAAATGATGGAAAGGAGGGCAAGAATGTGCAAGTTATGTGAGGGAATAGGGTAAGAGTCCCTCAAAGAGTTTGGACGCTCGTGTTGATGGAGACTCCTACCCCCCACCCAATAGAACAGGTAGGAGTAATGCTAACAGAACTTCTTC
>JAAYUJ010000583.1 GCA_012517775.1 Deltaproteobacteria bacterium | reverse complement strand
GGTATCGGATGCCTGTCGGGTAGATCGGAATTCGAAGGAGCTCTCTCCATTGATGGTACCCGCAAACACCTCATCCCCCTCCTCCTTGGGCACCGGCATGGCCTCACCGGTAATCGGCGCCTGATTGATTGATGTAAACCCTCTCGTGATCACTCCATCGAGAGGGACCTTCTCGCCCGGTCTCACCAGGACAATGGCGCCCGGGGGAACCTCTTCTACGGGCTTTTCTTCGATGTCTCCATCGTGGGGGCATACATAGCGGGCGGTGGACGGCGAGATATCCATGAGAGCCTTGATAGCCCGCCGCGCGCGACCAACACTCCAGGATTCCAGGAAGAGGGCGACGGAAAACAGGAAAGCTACCGATGCGGCTTCGAGCCACTGGCGTATGGCAATGGCTCCACAAAAGGCCGTGAGCATCAGGAGGTTCATGTCGGGCCGTATCCGACGAAGGGCGTAGAATGCCCGCGGAGCTACATACCAGGCCCCGCAGACCGTAGCGGCAAGATAGAAGGCGATGGAAACCGACGGGGTGGAAATTCCACTGTCTTCTGCATCCAGGAGCACGGCAATGATCCCCCCTTGAAGATACGCCTGCATTACAAAGCCAGCGAGGATCAGGAAACCGCTCAGGGCGGACAGAATCAGGCGGCCATGGCGTTCCCAGGTCCCATCCCCGCCGGGGCAGCGACTTTGGACGCAGTGTTCCTCCCACGGAATCGCTCCCATTCCGGTTCTGGCGACCGCCTCCATGATTTGGGATTTGCTGGGCAGGGTATCGACCGAGCGAATGGTCATCTTTCTGGAAAGCAGGTCGAAGGTGAGGTTGAGATCTCCACCCACAAGAGGGCCCACTTCCCGTTTCAGTTGCGTGATCTCTTCGACGCAAGACATTCCTTTGATGTGAAACATCATTTGATTCATTGCAGGATCTATCTTTATCGCATGGGCTGGACACGCCACGGCAAAGCCGCCGTCAGCCATGCCGAATCACGAAGGGTATGCTGAAATGGCGAAAACAAGACGTTGAGCAACATCTTGGTAATTCGTCAAGAATTCCAGGTAACGACAGCTTAGTCGGTCGGGTTTCCATGCCTACACCTTGGCGCAAAGGCTGTCGGGATTGAAATCCCGAGCTGCTCTATTCAAAAAACAAATATTCTGCAAATGAACCGGAGTACCAGGGGTGGGAAAACGATGCATATGCAAAAAGACTCATGTGAACACAAATCCTCAAAGGCTCCATCACCTCTCTATCGGAGAGGCTGAACCACATTGAGAGGCAGATCGAAGACCCGTTTTACGTGGCCCAGCAGCTTGGAACCTATGGCAGCGGGAGAAAGCGGAATCACCGTTGCATCATCCAGATTGCCGGTGACTTGCACGGGTATGGAGATGACCGAGCCCCCCACGATGCTTCCCAATAACGGAACATTGTCGATGACCCGGTCCAGTGTCCTCAATGGTGCAACCAAAAGGGTGAGGTTGACTTCGTTTTTCACCAGGTCCACCTCTCCCTGCCAGAACATCTTCATTGATGGGGCCGCGATGGTAAGTTCCTCCAGACGCAGCTTTCCCCCTTCGAGGTCCCCTCGGGCTGTGATGGTGTCGTACTCGAAGCCTTCATTGACCAGATCGGGGAGCTTTCCCCTGTAGATCTCCGTCACATTGAGCATGGAGAGGATCTTTGCGAGGAGGCCGAATCGATGGATCCTGCCACCTCTGGCGTCCAGCTCAAGGTTTCCCTGCAGAGACCGGATGATTCCATCCTCGCTCAGGACCGCTTTTGTCCCCCGGACAGTGAAATGTCCCCTGAGATCATACTTGCCTTTCACAAGGTCCGGTTTGTTCCAAAGACAGGTTACGGAGGAGTTGAGATCTTCCTGCTTTGCTGCGGCGGTCGCCTTCAATTCCACGTCCTGACCCGACAGTCTCAGGCTCCCCTCGAGAGGGATCCCGCAGAGCCGGGAATCTGCGACGGTGATTGATGTGCTGTCCCGGTCCAGGCGGACTTCTCCCTTGAACGGTTCCCACCTGGTATTTCCATGAGTGAAGGAATCGGCCACAATCCTTACGGTCCCAAGTATTGTGGCAGCTTTTTTTTCCTGCTTTTGCTCCGACGTGGAATCGCTTTGCGATTCATCCACGACGCGATGCATCGTCTCCCAGTCGATGTGCTCCGCACGGAGGTTCACATCAAGATTGCACGCTCCTTTCGAGAGAACTGCTCTTCCGCTGATACGCATGGGAGCATCGTTCCATGAAATGCTGCTCTCCTGGATCGTGATGGTGTTTCCCGCTGCCGAGCCGGAGGCATTCTCAACCAGGAGGGGGGCGAGACGCGGACTGGTCCATTGAAATCCCTGGATGAAAAATTCTCCATGGAGTTGGGACTCCCCCACGTCCTCAATCCCGACCACCGCCTGGAGTTTGCCTTTCAAAACCCCGGCCTGAACGGGATTGTCCTGGAGGAGCCTGTTTACACTCCTGTTGTTCAGATTGCCGGTAAATCCGATGCTGAGAACATTCTCCCTGAGCCTGGAAGAGACGGTGGCATCGGATTCTCCATCCTTGATGCGGAGGCGGTGAAGAATGAACTCCTCGAGACCGCTTTCCAGATCCACTTCAGCCAGTGTGCCGTCCTTTGTGACAATGCTTCCGGAAAAACCGAACTTCTCCTTTCTGCTCCATGACAGCTTGCCCTGTGAAACACTGTAGGGACTTCGAAGCTCCAAATATCTTTTTCCAGGCAGAATACCCATCAGCCAAAGGTTGAACTGTGGTGTCACGGTGCCGCTCAGAATAAGATCCACATCACTCAGTTCCTTCCAGAAGCCCCTGAGTGTTCCAGAGAGAATGATGGGGGCATCCAACAATGTTGCAGCACAGTCTTTGACCACCAGCTCGTCCTGGTTTGCTTCCAAGGCTCCTGTTTTCACCTCCAGGGGCTTTGGAGTGAATGTCGAGGAGGCCGCAAAATTTTCAACGGTCCCTCTCCCTGCGAATTTCCACATGAGGGAGCGTCGGGTCGGTCCTTCCAGATCCAGTCTCTCCACATGCATCAGACCTTTGAGGGAATCATAGTTTCTGAGGCTTTTCCTGAGGTTCTCATAGGAGATGAGCCACGCAAAGATTTCTTCAAGGGAAACCGAACAGTGGGAGGCTGCGGAGATTCTGAGATAGGATTCCTCGTTCCAATCAATTGATCCTGAGACTCCCGAGAGCAGAGACTTCCCCAGACTTCCCTCGAGGAGGCCTATCCTGACCAGGCTTCCTTCGTAGAAGAAGTCTCTTCCCCGCACGTCGATGGGATAGGGAATTCTGTCATAACTGGCGGCTGCTGAGAATTCCGTTGCGTCCACCCTGGTCTTCACTGCTTTGAAGCTCTCTCCGAGAACCAGTCTACCCCTTGCCCTGCCCCGGATTTTGCGAATGAGGCCTATCTCATGGAGAAAGCCTTCGTTCTCCACCACCCGCTCAAGCACCATGGGCAATTCAGCCAGATCGGCATCAAGATCGATGTCCAGTTTGAATGGGGCATCACCGTACTGGTCCTTCTTGAAACCGATCGTGAGACTTCCGTTTCGTCCCAGTGAATTTCCCGTCCGGCCCTGAAGGTTTCTTCCCTCCATCACCGCTTTGGAGATGACCACTTCACCGCTTGCTTCCTCCACGTCCAGTTCAGCCCGAGGGACATGAATCCTGCCCCCGATCATGCTTCCCCGAATGACGAAGTTCTCAGGTTCATGAATCTCTCTTGGACTCCCTCCACGTGAGACGAACTGGATTGAAGGCACCCTTCCCCCCCGGATGATTTCGAAGATCCTCTGTATGGTGCGATGCTCCCCAAGCACCAGAAGAAAGACTCTGCCGAAACCGGCGGCGTCCACATCAATCCCGTTGACCTCGAGGAATGTCGCCCGGGTAGTAGAATCCATTGTGAAACGTCCGCTCAGGCCAATCCGTGGATTCTCGAAGCGTGACCGGTCGAGGACGATTTCCAGACTGGCGGGTTGCAGATGCACCCTACCCTCAATGTCATTTCCGGAGATCATCTGCTCTTCACCGCCTCTGCGGAGAGTCATGGCAGGGATGGAAGCACCATAGGTCACAAGGTAACTACCGGAGCCTTGTACCTCCAGATGTGCGTGTAGATTGATCTCCGAATCCGGAAATTGAAGAGGTAATCGGGGAAATAGGTGCGGCACAATCGACTCCGGAAGAAACCCCTCCAGTTTCATTTCCCCCTGACCCATAAAGCTTTTCACATCCAGTTGGCCGTCGAATTCCATGCGCTTGCAGAGATTGGACGTGGCGGTCACGCGTAGATTCAGGCTTCCGGATCGACCGGCGAAACTCACCTCCGTTTCGCTGAGGGAAAAGAACAGCTCATGCCCCTGCTCCAGGAAGATTTGCCCATTCCTGACGACCAATGTGATCTCCTGAGCCGCCAGGGAAGCCAGGACACCCCCCAGGGACAATGTGTGTCCCTGAAGAGTACCGCCTAGGAGTCCTTCCTTGCTGATGGTGCCTTCCCTGAGGTAAGGAGCTTCGGCCGTGATGACGGGGGATTCTATGTGAATTGCATCGATTCGCAGCTTTCCAATAAGAAGAGGTAGAATTCTCGGGGAAATCCTCAGGGACTGAAAAGTGGCCTGGACCTTGGCGGGTGCCTTCAAAGTACCATGATGCAGCGTGACCGTTGGAAAGGGGAAAAACCATGTCTCCGCATTGGAGTAATCCGCCCGGATTCCCGTTCGCTCCTCCACATCCTTGAGGAGTCGATCCTTGGTGAGTTGCGAATCGATGAAAGGGGGCAAAGTGAAAAAAATGACAATGAAAACCAGCAAAAGAATGATGAATATCCCACATAAGATGAACAGGGTTCGCTTTTTTTTGAGCATATGGTCTCGTCGAAAATAATCTAGCCGGTATTTCTGTTGTACTGGTTCAAGTCCACGATATTTTGCCAGATTCCTGGATTCCCGCATGCTGCAAGCGGGAATCCAGATGCTTTTGGCCTTTCGGCCCCCCCTGGAAGCATGCGAGGAGAACGATAGCTGTCAGCAGCTGAATGTGCAAGACCTGACAGCGAACAAAGTTCAATTCAAGTTGACGTGAATGTACACAAGCCGAGAAGACCTCAGCCGGGAACATCACTCAATGACATACCGATGCCATTGATGCAGGCAGGAAAAGCATAGCAATTGGCACGACTCAGGGCAACCGGTGATCCTCCCTGTCAATGCAGACATGGGGAACAAATCTGTACGGACTCTTCCATGCACTTGACCTGCCGGGAAGAGAGGCTATAATGATTCCAGGCAAGTTGCTTTACACCATGGGGGCGAAACGGGTTCGACGGGGGTAGAGAAGCTCAAGTTGCATGCCGAGGTCCTGGGTGCTCGTTAAACATCTGGGAAAAAAGTAAACGCAGACGACTATGCGTACGCCGTAGCCGCTTAAGCGGCTACCGTTCCCTTGGCCATCTCCTGCGTGGCCAAATGGAGCGTCGACTTTGCGGGATGGTTTCCGGTGTGCCGCCTGCAGCATCGGGAATGAGAATCTGCAGGCTAGTTCGAG
>JAAYUJ010000582.1 GCA_012517775.1 Deltaproteobacteria bacterium | reverse complement strand
GACGTCCAAGACCAGAATTATTGCCCGAAATCAGCAGGTTGTCCGATACGACAAAGAGAGGCGATCTCCTCTTCAAGGGAATGCCCTTGCGAAGGCCTTATCCTTCTTGAGGAACGGGGTCTCACGGGTAGACGCATTGATTGTCTCCGATTATGGCAAGGGCATGATCACGAGGGAGCTCATGGACGGCATCCGATCCTTGCGGCGGGAGCGTCGTCTCCCCGTGGTAGTGGACCCGAAGGTACGAGATACGAATCTCTACCGGGGTGTCACCATGGTGACACCCAATCACCATGAAGCATCGCGGATGTCGGGAATGGAGATCCACGACGGCGAAACCCTTGCCCGGGCAGGAAAGTATCTGCTCCGAGAACTGGAATGTGAAATGCTTCTCGTGACCCGTGGCAAGGAGGGCATGAGCCTTTTTTTGCAAGACGGCAACACAGTGGATATCCCAACGGTGGCTCGACGTGTCTACGATGTTACGGGAGCTGGGGATACGGTCCTGGCCACCATCAGCCTCGGACTGGTGGCCGGGCTGTCGCCGGTGGATGCGGCTGCACTCGCAAACATCGCGGCCGGGATTGTCGTGGGAGAAGTGGGCACTGCCGCCATATCCAGCGACCAGCTCGTCCAGGCCATCAATGGTGGTGTCTAGCAACGGAGGCCTATGAGCCAGCCAAAAGAGCCGCCTCCTGCCAAGCTTCTCATTGGGCTTCTCTACAGTGATCCCGAACGGCGGAAGCAGGCGATGGAATCTGTTTGCGACCATTTCGGTCCCCTGGATTTCCTTTCTCAACCGGACCCGTTCACTTACACAACCTATTATGAAGAGGAGATGGGGAAAGGCATCCATCGTCAGGTTGCGAGCTTTCTCAACCTCGTACCCCAGGAAAGCCTGTCCGACATCAAGCTGATCACCAACCGGATAGAGAATCAGGTTTCCGTCGATGGGAAGAGACGGGTCAACATCGATCCGGGCCTCCTCTCGGAGGAGCGCTTCGTGCTGGCCAGTGGAAAAAACTACACGCATCGCATCTATCTCGGTAAAGGCATTTACGCCGATCTGACTCTCATCTTTCAGAATGGGGCATATCGCGCACTGCCCTGGACATATCCCGATTACAAAAATCCCGGGCTGCTGCATTATCTGAAGGTCATTCGCCGGAAGCTGCAGTTCCAGTACAAGGGGCGGTTGCCTCACAAGGGGCTGAGGGGAGGAGAGGGAATTGATCTATAGCATGACGGCATTTGGGCGGGCGCAGGTAGAAGAGGCAGGTTATTCCGTCACGGTGGAGATCAAGGCTCTGAACGGGCGGTTCCTCGATATTGTGATACGGTTGCCCAAAAGCTTTCCGGACTTTGAGGAAGGACTGCGAAAACAGATTGCCCAGGCAACCAGGCGTGGCAGGATTGAAGCCTATTTTCAGATAGAAAGCACTGCAGCTGATCGCAAGGCACCTCGTTTGAACCTGAGTCTTGCGCGTCACTATTGGGAGCAATTGCAGGAACTGCATCGGCATTTGCCTGGAAGCGAAAAACCCAGACTGGAGAGCGTCCTGAGCATTCCTTACATATTCGAGCCCCCAGAGCCGGTGGAAGATCGGGACCTGTTGTTCGACCTTCTGAAAAGGACTCTTGCACAAGCCCTGGATCAGCTCCAACAGTCCAGAGCAATAGAAGGTGAAACCCTCCTGGCGGATCTTCTCACGCGGCTCGGTCACCTTCGCGAGGATCTTTCCCTGATCGATCACCGAAAAGACACTATTCTTGAAGAATACATGCTGCGCCTCAAGGATCGAATGGCGGAGCTTCTGAAGGAGGTGACCATCGACGAAGCACGGCTTCTGCAGGAAGTGGCCTGCCTCGCCGAACGGTCGGACATCAACGAGGAACTTGTCAGATTCAGGAGCCACGTGAATCAGTTGGAGGAGTTGCTTTCCGCCCCCGTTCCCGCAGACGGAAGAAAACTCGATTTTTTCGTTCAGGAGCTCCATCGCGAGACCAACACCATTGGAAGCAAGACCAACGACCTGGAAACAGTTCAAGCGGTAGTCCGCATGAAAAGTGAAATAGGCAAGCTCAAGGAACAGGTTCAGAACATCGAATGAGT
>JAAYUJ010000581.1 GCA_012517775.1 Deltaproteobacteria bacterium | reverse complement strand
GAGTTGGGCACCGCGAAGGGATTTGATTTCATGTTGCAGGACCGCGGCGGCCTCGGGCACGAGGCCCTGATGCAGGTCCGTAACCAGCTCCTCGGCATGGCCGCGAAAGACCGGAGACTGACGGCCGTTCGTCCCAACGGCATGGAAGACGTTCCCCAATACAGGCTCGACGTGGACTGGGACAAGGCCGGTGCTCTCGGAGTCCCAATCACATCCATCCACAAGACCATCTCCGCGGCCTTCGGCAGCTCCTACGTCAACGACTTCATTCAGGCCGGCCGGGTGAAAAAGGTCTACGTCCAGGCAGACGCTCCCAACCGTATGCTGCCGAAGGATCTTGAAAGGCTTTATGTGCGCAACACCGTGGGAAAAATGGTCCCCTTTTCTTCTTTCGCATCAGGACATTGGACTTCAGGCTCCCCCAAGCTGGAACGTTATAACGCTTTTCCCGCCATCAACATCTGGGGTGAAGCAACTCCGGGGAGGAGTTCCGGTGAGGCGATGCGGGCCATGGAAGAAATCGCATCCCAGCTGCCCCAGGGGATCGGGTTCGACTGGACCGGGCTCTCCTTTCAGGAACGGCTCGCCGGGTCCCAGGCACCTCTGCTCTACGCGTTCTCCATTCTCGTGATTTTCCTTTGCCTGGCAGCCCTGTACGAGAGCTGGCCCATTCCCATCTCGATTCTCATGGCCCTGCCCCTTGGTGCCATTGGCGGGGTGATCGGTTCGTCGATCCATGGATTGCCCAACGACGTCTATTTCCAGATAGGTCTGCTCACCACCCTGGGCCTGACCACCAAAAACGCCATCCTTATCGTTCAATTCGCCAAGGCCAGGGTTGAGGAAGGGATGGGACTCATCGAAGCGACCATGGAAGGAGCCAGGTTGAGGCTGCGTCCGATCGTCATGACTTCACTGGCCTTTGGATTCGGTGTCCTGCCCCTTGCTCTCGCCAGCGGGGCAGGAGCCGGAGCACAGAGGGCCATCGGCATCGGCGTGCTCGGGGGGGTGGTGTCCGCCACATTCCTCGTAACCCTGTTCGCTCCTCTTTTCTATGTGCTGATCACCAAGTTATCCCGGAAACACCGGAGGCAAGAAGCAGCCATGGCAGCCGATGCAAAACCATCAGGGAGTCACTCGCATGAATAAGAATCTACTTTTTCTACTGGGTGTGACAGTCATCTGTCTGTGCGGCTGCACTCTGGCACCGAAATACACGAGACCGGAAGCCCCAATCCCTGTTGACTGGCCGAGCGGGCCTGCATACAAGGAGGCCCAGCCCACACCGGGCACCCCGACGGCAACCGACTTGGAATGGCGGGAATTCTTCACCGACGAGCGGCTTCAAAAGATCATCGAGATGGCCCTGAACAACAACCGGGACCTGAGGGCCGCCGCCTTGAATGTGGAAAAGGCTCGGGCACTGTATGGCATTCGGCAGGCCGAATTGTTTCCAGCAGTCAATGCGGACGCCGGTGGGAGTCGATATCGTCTGCCGGCGGATCTTTCGAGCAGCGGCACATCGACGACGTCCGCTGAATATAGTGTCAATCTGGGTGTTGTTTCCTGGGAAATCGACTTCTTCGGACGTATCCGCAGCCTGAAAGACCGGGCGCTTGAAGAATACTTTGCCACCGAGCAGGCCCGCCGCAGTGCCCAGATCTTGCTGGTGTCCGAAGTTGCCAACCTTTTTCTGACCCTGGCCGCTGATCGCGAAAGCCTCAAGCTGACCCGATCCACTCTTTTGACTCAACAGATAACCTATGATCTCATCCGTCGGCGTTACGAGGTCGGGCTCGCCCCCGAACTGGATCTTCGCCAGGCGCAGACGCGAGTCGACGCAGCTCGGGTGGACGAAGCCCTCTTCACGCGACTCGTAGCTCAGGAGGAAAACGCCCTCAACCTATTGGTCGGCTCGACGGTGCCGAGTGAGCTCCTGCCTGTCGATTTGGACAGCATGAGCTCATATCCGGATATTTCCGCCGGTCTGCCATCCGATGTGCTCCTGCGCCGACCTGACATCCTCCAGGCGGAACATCTACTCAAAGCCACAAACGCAGATATCGGCGCAGCCCGAGCCGCCTTCTTCCCCCGCATATCTCTCACAACGGCGATCGGGACCGCGAGCGCCGACCTGACCGGGCTCTTCCAGGCGGGTTCGTTTACCTGGAGCTACGCCCCCCAACTGGTCATGCCCGTTTTTGACGCACGCCTGTGGTCGGCGTTGAAGGCAAGCAAAGTGCAACGGGAGATCGTCCTGACTCAGTATGAGAAAGCCATTCAGGCCGCATTCAGGGAGGTAGCCGATGTCCTCGCTGTGCGGGGCACCGTGGAGGAACAACTGGCGGCACAGCGATCTCTGGTCGATGCTCAGGCAGAAACGTACCGCCTTTCCAATGCACGTTACACAAAG
>JAAYUJ010000580.1 GCA_012517775.1 Deltaproteobacteria bacterium | reverse complement strand
GGGTTTACATCAATCAATCAGGCGCCGATTACCGGTGAGGCCATGCCGGTGCCCAAGGAGGAGGGGGATGAGGTGTTTGCGGGTACCATCAATGGAGAGAGCTCCTTCGAATTCCGATCTACCCGACAGGCATCCGATACCACACTGGCGCACATCATCCGCATGGTGGAGGATGCCCAGTCACGGCGGGCCCCGGCCGAGCAGTGGGTGGAGAGATTTGCTCGCCTCTATACACCGACCATGATGATTCTGGCCCTGGCTGTCGCCCTAGTGCCGCCGCTTGCCTTTTCACTGCCCTGGGCAACCTGGTTCTACCAGGCTCTAGTTCTCCTTGTCATCGCATGCCCCTGTTCTCTGGTCATATCAACCCCGGTTAGTATCGTCGCGGGTCTCACCTCGGCAGCGCGCAACGGGGTTCTTATCAAGGGTGGCGCCTATCTCGAGGCGCCGGCTCATCTGAGGGTGATAGCGTTCGACAAGACGGGAACACTCACTCGCGGGCAACCGGCCGTTCAGAACATCATCCCTCTGGATCGCCACACAGAGGTCGAGCTCCTAGAGCGGGCCGCCGCCTTGGAATTTCACAGCACCCACCCCCTTGCTCGCGCTATTCTGAAGCACGCCGGCCGGATGGGTCTGGAGGTGGGTCCCGCTGGAGACTTCACCGTTCTGCCGGGGCAAGGGGCCAGAGGTACCATAGGAGGGCATTCTTACTGGATCGGCAGTCATCGACTCCTCGAACAACTGGACAGGAACAATCCTGGATTCCGGCATATGGCGGAGAACCTGGAAGATGAAGGACATTCCCTGGTTGTCATCTGGTGCGAAGATCACGTGTGCGGAGCCATGAGCATTGCAGATGGAGTAAGGAAAGAAGCCGCTTCCGTCATCCAGGAGCTCAAGGAGCTTGGTGTGGAGAAGGTTATCATGATGACGGGGGACAACCAGAGAACGGCTCAAAAGGCGTCGTCGGTTCTGGGAATCGACGAATGGCATGCTGAATTGCTGCCGCAGGACAAAGTCACTCTTGTGGGAAAGCTGCGGGAGGAATTTGGCAAGGTGGCCATGGTTGGCGATGGGGTCAACGATGCACCGGCAATGGCTGAAGCCGACGTTTCCATCGCCATGGGAGCCATGGGAAGTGATGCGGCCATTGAGACTGCAGACATCGCACTCATGGCCGATGACCTCGAAAAGATCCCTTGGCTGATGCGCCACTCCCGCAAAACACTTGCCGTCATCAAACAGAACATCGTTTTTTCCCTCGGTCTGAAAGGGGCATTCGTGATCATGACCTTTTGGGGGTATGCCAGTCTCTGGGCGGCCATCGCTGCAGACATGGGTGCTTCATTGCTTGTGATCTTCAATGGCTTGAGGCTCCTCCGAATAGGGCAACGGCAATAGGATGTCCCTCTCTGCTTGCTTCTTTTTCTTGACAAAAATGCTGAGACGACAAAAAAGGACGTTGCGCGGTATAGTCGCGCCCAGTTCATCTCACACCATGAAGAAGAGGGAATTAAAAGCAGTCAAGGATCTGTATCAATACTGTGCAACTTCTCTGTGAGCAAGTCGGGATTCCAATCCCAACAGCCTTTTCGCCATGGTTTCGAGTATGGAAACCCGACCTGCAAAGGGGTTGTTACCTGGCCTTATCGAGAAGATACAGAATTCTGAACGGAGTCCGTGTAATGGTGGGAAGCAGTCAAAGCGTATTGTATTGAAGGATCCGGTTCATGAAGCTCCAAACGTTGACCGATTTGAGCGGGTGTGAAACTTCCTGCAAGAAATCACAGGGCGGACACTTGCTTCCCTGTTCCAGCGAAGGGTATCACACGATACCTCGAAAGATCCCCTTTCTGGAGAGGACCTTTCCTACTGCAGGGTTTTACAGCCGACTATTTCTTCTCGTATGTCAATCCAGCTTCCAAGCCAAGAGAGGGCGATACGACGACAACACCTGGGGAAAAAGCAGCCTTGCGGTCCTCCGGGCTCTGGAGAGAGTAGGGGTGACGATTGAGGTTACAGGGGCCGAGCACATCGAACAATTTGACACACCCTGTGTAATCATCGGGAACCACATGAGTCTCCTGGAAACTCTGGTTCTTCCCTGTATCATACAACCGGTAAGGAAGGTGACGTTCATCGTCAAGGAAAGCCTGCTGCACTACCCGATATTTCGTCATGTCATGCGTTCTCGCAACCCAATAGCCGTCGGCCGTGACAATCCGCGCCACGATTTGAGAACCGTTCTGGAAGGAGGTGTCGACCGGCTGAACAGGGGAATTTCCATCATCGTCTTCCCACAGACAACCCGTACCACCTCATTCGATCCGGCAGGGTTCAACAGTATCGGCGTCAAGCTGGCCCAGAAAGCAGGTGTACCTATTATCCCAGCAGCCCTGCTCACCGATGCGTGGGAGAATGGAAAATACTTCAAGGATCTGGGAAAGATCAATCCTGCAAAAAAAGTGCGTTTTGCCTTTGGCGAGCCGATATGGGTCAGCGGACGCGGTTCAGCCGAGCATCAGGCGATTATCCGCTTCATCGGCGGCAAGCTTGAAGACTGGGGAAGGTGAATGGGGAAATGCTCACGCGGGCGTTGTTTTTCCTGACAACTCCGACATGACTTCCTTCACCGACAGAATCCGGTCGACCCGGTACGCATTGCTGCCTACTGTATAGAGCTCCTCACCATCTTCCACATCCAGGCCGCATGATTGAAGCAGGCCGCTGCAGATGCAGAAGTGGTCCTCGTTGCTCTCCCTGGCGGGGCAGACCGTGTAGCGGCCCTCGGCATCCTTGTGGAGAAGGTAACCAAAGTTGCACTTGGGTTGTCTTCCGCGGTTGAGGGCCGTTTGGAACATGGGGGAGTGCCTGATGACCCTGAATGGAAGACCGCAGGGGGAACCAGGCCGATGGGCGACGACAATGTCCTCACGGGAGGCATTGATGACGGCCTGCTTGTATGTATTTGAAGCACTGCTTTCTTCCGTTGCAAGGAACCTTGTTCCCAGTTGCACGCCGTCAGCGCCCAGTTTGAGAATCTGGAGGATGTCCTCGTGGGTGAAAATACCGCCTGCGGCGATGATGGGAAAGTCACCGTATTTTTTGGCTACATCCTTGACCTGAGGCAGCAGCCTCTCGAGTTGGTATTCCTCTGCGTCGATCTGTTCCGGTTTGAAGCCGAGATGTCCCCCTGCAAGCGGTCCTTCCAGCACGGCGGCATCAGGCCTGTATCGATGACGTTCCCATTTCCTGCAAATCACTTCGAGGGCACGGGATGATGAGACGATGGGGATGAGGGCCGTGTCCCCCGGCGGTTGAACCGCCGGCAGATCCATGGGTAGACCTCCGCCGGAAATGATGGCGTCAGCCCCTTCATCGATGGCGGCCCTGATTGAATCCCTGTAATCACGAGCCAGGGCAACCATGATGTTCACCCCGATGAATCCGCCGTTATTCCTTGCCAAGGCGACTTCTTCTCTCAAGGCGCTGTAAATGGTGTGCTTTTTGCCGGTTCGTCTGGTCACAATCCTGTCAAGAGCGGCGCTCGAAATGACTCCGCAGCCACCCTCGCGAGCGACGGCGCTTGCGAGGGGGTGCAGTGAAACACCTATTCCCATGCCTCCCTGAATGATGGGAAGGGGACTCGTTTTGCCTTTGATGAGCAGCGGAGAAAGCATCTATAGGGATCCATTCCATTATCACGGTCTACCACCATTATCATGCTGATCGAGAGACTGTCCTATCTTACACTTTCCCGGTCCGGAAAACATACCTTTAAATTCACCGGAGTGCACTTGTGTTCCACTCAAAGGGTCTCCCAGGCCAACTCCCACACATCCGGGGAACGCCAGAGCCGGGACTTGAGCAACTCGCGATGGTACAGAAACTCCTTGGGAAGGCGATCGTAGAAGAGATCGAAGAGTTCTTCATGGGATCTGGCCTCCTTGACCGCTTCCTCGCGGTCCACGGACATCATCTCGTAGAAGCATTTCCGGTCGTATTTGAGTCCCTCCCAGCGGATGTCTTGGTATCGGGGCATATAACCCAGGGGACTCTCCACACCATAACCCCTGCCGTTCACCCTTTTCACAATCCAGTGGAGAACCCGCATGTTCTCTCCGAAACCGGGCCACATGAACTTACCGTTCTTGTCCCGCCGAAACCAGTTCACCCGGAATATGCGGGGCGGGTTCGGCAGATGGCGGCCGATATCCAGCCAGTGATTCCAGTAACTGGCCATGTTGTAGCCGCAGAAGGGCAACATGGCCATGGGATCTCTTCGCATGGCCGGGAGGCCCTCTTCAGCGGCGGCCGTCGCCTCGGATCCCATGGTTGCTGCGATATACACCCCATGGGACCAGTTGTAGGCCTGGTAGACAAGGGGAACGTTCCGACTCACACGTCCACCGAAGATGAACGCTTTGATTGGTACCCCTTCGGGATTGTCCCATTCGGGATCGAAAGTGGGACACTGGGTGACCGGAGCGGTGAATCGGGCGTTGGGATGGGCGGCCGGCCGGCCGCAGCCGGGTGTCCAGTCCCGCCCTGTCCAATCGGTGAGGTGATCAGGGGGCTCATCGGTCATCCCCTCCCACCATATGTCCCCATCGTCGGTCAGGGCCGTGTTTGTGAAAATGCAGTTCTTATCCAGGGTCATCATGGCATTGGGGTTTGATTTGAAGGATGTGCCCGGAGCAACTCCGAAGAAGCCCGCTTCCGGGTTGATCGCCCTCAAGGTTCCGTCAGGACCGGGCTTGATCCACGCGATGTCGTCCCCCACCGTGAACACCTTCCAACCTTCGAAACCTGCAGGAGGCACCAGCATGGCAAAATTGGTCTTCCCGCAGGCACTCGGGAAGGCTGCAGCCACATAGGTCCTCTCACCTTCTGGATCTTCCACTCCCAGAATGAGCATATGCTCGGCCAGCCATCCCTCGTCCCTGGCCATGACCGAGGCGATCCTCAAGGCGAAGCACTTCTTTCCCAGGAGTGCATTCCCGCCATAACCGCTGCCGAAGGAATAAATGGCCCGTTCATGTGGAAAATGGGTGATGTACGTATTATCCGGATTACATGGCCACGGCACGTCTTTCTGACCCGGTCGAAGAGGGGCGCCCACAGAGTGGAGGCAGCGCACAAACGCTCCCTTCTCTCCAAGAACATCGAGAACGGCCTGCCCCATGCGCGTCATGATGCGCATGTTCACGACCACGTAAGGGGAGTCCGTTATTTCTATGCCGATATGAGCAATCGGGGAGCCCAGGGGACCCATGCTGAAAGGGATCACATACATCGTCCTGCCGCGCATGCAACCGTCATAAAGGGCCGTGAGCTTCTCCTTCATTTCCCGGGTATGCATCCAATTATTAGTGGGTCC
The DNA here is from genome assembly GCA_012517775.1 of Deltaproteobacteria bacterium. GTDB lineage: Bacteria > Desulfobacterota > Syntrophobacteria > Syntrophobacterales > Syntrophobacteraceae > JAAYUJ01. Next base: position 166 of record JAAYUJ010000580.1, on the reverse strand, counting down.
GACATAATTCTTGTTAGTGGAGCAAACGAATGTACGGCTTTCCACTCTCGCCACGTCCCTCGGATCAGAGCGGCACAGGAAGCTGTTGGGCCTCTTTTCCTCATTCAATCGGATAAAGGTCCCCTGGCGAACCATTTGATCACAGATTTCGGCGTATTCTTCGTCG
>JAAYUJ010000579.1 GCA_012517775.1 Deltaproteobacteria bacterium | reverse complement strand
CTCGCAACCTACTACGGTGAAAGCGCCATGGCGTGGTCGGGTGAGCCGACCCTGCGGAATATGGCGAATCCGGCTGTTATGCGAAGCGTCCTCCTGGGACGTCCTCACAGGGAGCGAAGGGCAAGCTTCACTCATCCTTTTACACAATTACCATGAATAACGGTTACTTTCTCAATGAGTAGGTCGGGATTCCAATCCCGACAGAGATATCAACCGGATGTCGGGTATATGGAAACCCGAGCTGCAGGGCTATCGTTACCTGGACTTATTCAGAAGTCACCTCGCACCACATTGGTACAGTCAAGCCGGGTCGTATTGTCGTGGGGCGGGTCGCCGCACCCGCCCGAATCCGGCTGATTTCGACAGAGTTTCCACCCGGATGTCGGGTATACGGAAACCCACCCACCATTTTCATCGTGGCGGGGTGAAGCGATCCTGGTTCATTGTCGTTGGGAATGTGTGCCCGGGATTGCTGTGCGACCGGCGGCAGGGCTGGTGAAGAGGCGCTCAGAGATCCGGTTCACGATCCTTTCCAGAAGAATCGAAGCAAAGGTGATTGCAGCCACGACCAGGGTGGCACACAGAACATAAATCGGCATTCCATAAGGTCTTAACTGTTCCCCGACTAACATGACGAACGGCTGATGGAGGAGATAGAGTCCGTAGGAGTAAGCTCCCACGTAAACGAGCAGGGACCGCACGCCAGGGAGGGACTCAATCCATCGTGAAAGGTGTGCCGTCATGATGAACAGGCCGATGCCGATGAAAGCGTCAGTCAAGGTGTATGTGAATACCGGTTGATAACTGTAAGTACCGAGAACATAGAGGCATATACCCGCCAACAGGGTTGTCCCTGCGAAGAAGTGCTCCTCCACGAGGCCGGGGTGGTGCCGGTAATAGTAGGCCAGCACCATTCCAGCCGCGAATTCCCACAGTCTCGCTCCGAAAAATGCCCCTTGAGACCAGTTGCCGTGGGCCTGGAGAACGTCCTGAAGAAGGTAACGGGTCGATATGGTGAACAGTGCACTGTAGACGAGAAATTGAACGGGACCGACTCCGCGGAGAAGTCGGTAAAAGAGGGGAAAGACGATATAGAGCTCCACGAGCAGCCCGAAGAACCACCACGCCGGCACCAGGTAGTAGAACATCACATCGGCGGGGATGACACGATTACCCAAAAAACTCGACAGGAAGCGCCAGTCAAAAGAGTCCTTGAGAGACAGGAACGGAGAAGCCAGGCAGATGAGATGAGCGACCCAGTACATGGGAAAAAGCCTGAGGAGGCGCCTTCGGTACCAGGTAATCCAGCCTCCCGCGGGTGTGTCATATAGAGCCAGGGCGTATGTCAACCCAAAGCCGCTGAGTACCACGAAGACCCCAACAGCCTGAGATCCCCTCTGAAAGATGACTGCTGTCAAACCCTCCAGCAGGCATCCGATGGAATGGAGGATTGATCCGGATGAGCACTCGGCCATGAAGCCGGGCAATGCCGTAAACTTGAGGGGCCAGGGATAGCGCACGCCGGCGTAGGCTATGAAGAAATGAAAGAACACGATCCAGAGAATGGAAATGCCCTTGGTAATATCGAGCCAGGAAAGCCGGGGTTTGATGACGGGAGTGGAAGAAGATGTCACAGCCCGGCTCGCTCCATCAGGCTTCCCAGGACCTTTTCGGCGGCAAAATACTCCGATGCGATTTCGCGTGCAGCTGTGCAGCTGCCTTCATAGTCGGACTCGATGATATCGATGGCTGTGAGGATATCCTCCATGGTCCGGAATCCAAAAAGCCCCTTTCCCGTGGGGAGATACTTGCTGAAGCCCGTCTCCTGGGTGATAACGGGACGTCCCGCCGCAAGATAACTGCAACTTCTGTCACTGAACCAGCCCGTCAAAGGTCTCACGACCTGGTCCTTGGCGACCGTGAATTCTCCCCGTGAGTTCTGAATATATCTGCGATACTGGTTGATATCCCTGGAAATG
>JAAYUJ010000578.1 GCA_012517775.1 Deltaproteobacteria bacterium | reverse complement strand
GGAACTGATGAATCGAATGGTGGTCCTGGATGGGTGTTCGGTGCAGTGTGCCAGAACCACTCTCCACCATGTGGGAGTCGACGTGGAAACCCATCTTGTTGTGACGGATCTTGGAATAAAGAAAAGCGATGACCTCAATTTCAGAGAGGAAGACGTCATCACGGTCAAGAATGTGCTGAAGGACCTTGCACCTCGAGTGGCCGCGGGTCTGCCGCCCGAAAAGCCCAAGTGCCTGTGCACGGAGGAGTGGTGACTACTGGCATTATACAAAGACATGCCTATTATCAGCAGCAAGACAGGAGGTGTCCCATGTTGCTCCAAGGGTACCGGAAGGAAATCGTCAGGCCGGAGTGCAGGCGGGAAGCCGAATCCCTGCACTGCATCGCCCACCTCGAACAAAACATTGCCGAGGTGCTCCCATATCTCAATGCGGTACTGGGAGGATTTCAGTACACCAGGGACCCCCCTTCGGTGTCGTTCAAAGTCCACGGAAAACTCATCGCTGTCCACCCCGCAATGATCTGCGTCAATGCTCTAAGGGATGAAACCGAAGGGGACAAGATCCTGGAGTGGCTCAAAGGGGAGATCAACAGCGCCTGGGAGCGGCGTGCCGAGATCAAGCCAAGTTTTGAGGGCGCTCCCAAGCCGAGGGTGATCGAGATTCTCAAGCTCCTCCCCAAGACCAACTGCAGGGAATGCGGGCAGCCCACCTGCATGGTCTTTGCCACGCAGGTGGCGGAAGGAGGCAGGGGCCCCGAGGATTGCCCGCCGATGACCGAGGAGAACAGAAAGAAGCTCGAAGCGTATCTGAGCCAGTTCCAGCTCGAATGATTCCGGGGCATTCCAACCCGAGCAGGTCACTCAAAATTGAGTCAAGTTTCCTTACCCGACACGGATGCCTTAAGTTAAAAAACTTTTCGCAACAGAGTCGAGCGACATGAGCAAAGAGTCCGGGAAGTTGAAAATATTGTTTCTGTGCACGGGGAATTCCTGCCGCAGCCAGATGGCGGAGGGCTGGGCCAGGAAACTGAAAAATGATTCCATCGAAGCCTACTCGGGAGGGGTCGCCCCTCATGGCGTGGACCCCAGGGCCGTTCGGGCCATGGCCGAGGCAGGGGTCGACATATCCTCCCAGGTGTCCAAGGACGTCGATTCGCTGGAACATATCGAATTCGACTATGTCATCACCCTCTGTGACAAGGCCCATCAGTCGTGCCCCGTCTTCCCGGCCAAAACCGGATTGCTGCACATGGGGTTTGAAGACCCTCCGAAGCTTGCCGCAAACGCTGAAACGGAAGAGGAGGCCATGGCCCACTACAGGCGTGTGCGAGATGAAATCAGGGCCTTTGTCGAGCAACTCCCCGATACTCTTGTGCAGGGGTCCCAGTGAGGGAGGAGGCATGCGATGGTGCAATCACTGACGAAACGTCTCTCGTTTCTGGACCGCTACTTGACGCTGTGGATCTTCCTTGCCATGGCCACAGGAGTGAGCGGCGGTTACTTTTTTCCTGAAATCAGGGAGATCATCAACCTTTTTCAGGTGGGGACGACCAACATCCCCATTGCCATCGGCCTCATCCTCATGATGTACCCTCCCTTGGCCAAGGTGAAGTATGAACAACTTGGGCAGGTGTTCCGCAACATCCGCGTGCTCCTTCTATCCCTCATCCAGAACTGGATCGTGGGTCCGATCCTCATGTTCCTCCTGGCTGTTGCCTTTCTTTCGGGGCACCACGAATACATGGTCGGCCTGATCCTCATCGGCTTGGCCCGGTGCATCGCCATGGTCATCGTATGGAACGATCTGGCGGGAGGCGATACGGAATACTGTGCAGGCCTCGTCGCCTTCAACTCCATCTTCCAGGTCCTTTTCTTTTCTGTGTACGCCTACGTGTTCATTACGGTCATTCCCCGCTGGATCGGCATGTCAGGCGCAGTGGTGGACATATCCATGGGGCAGATCGCCGAGAGTGTTTTTATCTACCTGGGCATTCCTTTCCTTGCCGGCATGCTTTCGAGACTCATCGGCCTCAAAACAAGAGGGCGGGAATGGTACGAAACCAAATTCATCCCAAGAATCAGCCCCATCACTCTCATTGCGCTCCTGTTCACCATCCTGGTCATGTTTTCCCTCAAGGGGGACTACATCGTCCAACTTCCCCTGGACGTGATTCGGGTCGCCATTCCCCTTTGCATCTACTTTGTGCTCATGTTCTTCATTTCCTTTTACATGTCCGGGAAGTTCAACGCCACCTATGGGCAGGCCACAACTCTCAGCTTCACGGCGGCGTCCAACAATTTCGAACTGGCCATAGCCGTGGCTGTGGCCGTCTTCGGAGTGGATTCCGGCCAGGCTTTTGCCGCGGTCATCGGACCCCTCGTGGAAGTCCCCGTCCTCATCAGCCTCGTCAACGTCGCTTTGCGAATCAAGCTCAAGTATTTCACGCCGGTGATTTGCCCCGCCTGCGGGACGGGTTCGACGCATTTTCCTCTGAAGTGACGTTGAGACAGGCAGGACGCCACGCTGAAGTCGTTCGAATGGAGTCATCAGTAATGAAAATTTGCCGGCTGAATTCAAGTTCCAAACGTGAAGCAGCCGATACAGGGACGGAGGGCAGTCGTCCCTGATGCCTTCAGTATTGTCGATGGACCTGCACAAACACACCATTTTGAATGCTGACCGGGAATGAACGACCCCCCGGTCGACCGAATCCGGAGAAAGTGCATGAGGGGGGAAAGAATCATTGCAGACAGATGCTTCCAGGCTCTCTGGCAGGCTGCGGCCATACTGTTGATTGCCGGCGCCGTCGGCATGGCGGTGAACCAGGCGCGTCCGGGAAGACTGCCCCTCGTGGCCGACTGGTCGCCAGAGGCCCGGCTGACCCTCGATTCCGGAGACTCACTGGTTATTTCACCCGACGAGGCTGAGGCCCTTTTCTTTGCAGAATCTGCGTTAATCCTGGATGCGCGCACGCCCGACGTCTTCGAGGAGGGGCATATCCAGGGCGCTCTCAACGTTCCCGTGGAGGAACTCGAGGGTCACCTCGAGTCCCTGTTCGCCGATATTCCCCTCGATGCGAACATCATCACCTACTGTGACGGGGAGAGCTGCAACTTGAGCCACGAACTCGCCCTGGCGCTGCTCGACAGGGGGTACGGAAACGCCCGTGTCCTGGTCAATGGCTGGACGGTCTGGCAGCAGAGAGGGCTTCCCGTTGAAAGGGGTGTCTCCCGTCAATAGGGCCGGTAAACGAGCATGATGCGCAAGTGCCCGGAGTATCCCGGCACGGCGGCTACCAACGCATGAGTCGAAGGCGGAGAATTGCAGACGTAACATCTCAATAAGTCCGGGTAACGACAGCTTCGTAGGTCGGGTTTCCATACCCTGGACTCTGGCGCAAAAGCTGTCGGAATGCGGATTCCGACCTGCTTATTGAGAAAGTGCTCGGAGACGCCATAAGGCACGGCAATGAAATATAGAAACGGTGACTTTCCATGGAGGGTTCCGGCGAATTCTCACGTCGGGCATGATTACCCGTGCGGGCATCATACTGTGAATGTCAGGGATTCCAGTGGGCCGAGGCTCCTCATGACCCTCGGCCTGAACCTGCTCATTCCTGTCGTTCAGGTCATGGGGGGCATTCACGCGCGCAGCATGGCCCTCATTTCCGATGCCGCTCACAATTTCAGTGATTTTACGGCGGTCTTGATTGCCTATGTGGCGAATCGGATCGGCAGGAAGGGCGCATCGGCCGAAAACACGTTCGGTTACCGGCGTGCGGAGGTTCTGGCGGCTTCGCTGAATGTGGCTCTCCTGGTCGGGGCAGCGGCATTCATCATTTATGAGGCCATACACCGACTGCACCATCCGGAGGCCG
>JAAYUJ010000577.1 GCA_012517775.1 Deltaproteobacteria bacterium | reverse complement strand
TGAGCCAGAATCACGGCACTGGCGCGGTGCTTCAGACTGGCCTCCACCACGAGCCGAGGGAAGACGGCCGTCCGATTCACCGTCCCTTTCTGAATTCTCTCGATGGCGATGAGGGAATTCCGGCTGTTCAGAGCGGCAATGCAGAACACCTCATTCCGCTCTGTTCCCAGTTCTGCTGACAGGAGGGCCACGGCTTCAAGGGTTGAGTTGAGGGAGTCTCTTTTTTTCCAGCGATCCTGCTGATAGCGATCCAGAAGCCTGGGAATGGAATGGATCAGTACGGAAGCGTGGCTTCCCACCCCGTCGATTCTTTGAAGATTGTCCACTGGGGCGTCAAAAACCGCGGAGAGGCTCCCGAACTCGTCCAGGAGTGCCCGTGCAATGGGTTTCACATCCTTGCGGGGAATCGCATAACAGAGCAGGAACTCCAGGATCTCATGAGGATGGAAGCCATCAAAGCCGCTCTGCTTGTAACGCTCACGCAGACGCCGTCGATGGCCTTCCGGTCCGATGGACATGGGATTCTCCTGCCATCTTCCTCTTGCGATGGCAGCATGGCTAGAGTATGGCGTTTTCTCTGACTTTTTGACGGAGGCGATCGAGGAGTGAATCGAAGGATTCACCTGCCAATATCGAACTGAACTGACTGCGATAGTTGTCAATGAAGCTGATTCCCTCCACAACAACGTCGTAGACTTTCCACTCACCGTTCTCTTGCCGGAGCCGGTATTCCACCTGCACATCACTGGTCTTATAGTTGCTCACTCGAGTGCGCACCCGGGCATAATCACCCTCGATGCGCTCCTCATCGTAGAGGACACGCTCATCGCCGCCCGTATAGGACTCCACCCGGTCCACATACGTATTGAAAAGGAGGTCCTTGAACAGCCTCACAAACTCTTTTTGTTTTTCAGGAGGCTGGTCTTTCCATGGCCGCCCGAGCGCCCGCCTCGCCATCTCCTGGAAGTTGAAGTACTGGTCAACAATTTGAAGGATTTCTCCGCGGCGTTGTCGGAGTTTTTGACCTTGTGGCGTCTGTTGTTCCTTCAAGATGTCCAAAGCACGATCCGTACCCGACTTGACAACTCCCATGGGCCCGAGAGCCCCGGCCGACACGAAGGAATTGCCAAGAATAACAACGAAGACAACCAGCCCTGTCAACAAAATGCAATTGCAGCTCTTTCTTTCCACCATCTTGGTTCTCCTGACAAGTCGGTGAGAAAACGTGTGTCATGTGGCGGTGTGTTCTGACACCCTTCATTCCCATCTCATTTAGCAGCAATTCAGAGAATCGGAAATATTTTTTTGTATGCTTTCCTGCCTCGGCGTTCAAGCGTAGAGCAAGGATGATGCCATCTGCAGACAACCACCTGACAGACTTTGCATTCCACCAGCAAGTTGAGGGTGCAATCGGGGAAGCCTTCTCTGTTCGATCACCTTCCATTGGTGGGTGCCGTGCATATAACCTTGACAAGTACGAATGAGGTTTCTAAAAGGAGCCGAGTAACAAATCCAGGTCAATCAATCTGTCACATCCTCCCCAGTAAGGAGCTCAGGAATGAAGGAATGGGTCTTTCTGTTCCCCGGCCAGGGATCTCAATATGTCGGTATGGGGCTGGAGTTCTATGAGAACTATGCGGAGGTGAGAGAGCTATTTACCCAGGCGAATGACATTCTCAAAATGGATGTTGCCAGGCTCTGTTTTGAAGGTCCCGAAGATGTGCTCCTGCTGACGGAAAACGTTCAGCCGGCTATCACTGTGGTCAACCTGGCTTGCTACACGATCTTGCAGCTCCACGAGATATATCCGGTCGCAGCAGCGGGACACAGCCTGGGTGAATACGCCGCATTATACGCAGCAGGAGTCATGAACCTTAAAGATGTGCTGAACCTTGTTCTATGGAGGGGAAAGCTCATGCAGGAAGCGGCGGACACTGAGCCGGGCTCCATGGCCGCAATCATGGATCTGGATATGGACAAAATCAGGGAGATCTGCACGCTGTGCGACACTGAGGTTGCAAATATCAACTGCGCAGAGCAGGTTATCATTACCGGCCGGTCGGATGCAGTCGATGAAGCAATGGCGATGAGTGGAGAGGCCGGTGCAAAGAAATGCCTCAAGCTCAACGTCAGCGGACCATGGCACAGCCGGTGCATGGATCTTGCCCGACAGAAGTTTTCGCCTATCGTGCGGGAATGTACTTTCCACGACCCCCAGATTCCTGTGGTCAGCAATGTGGACGCTCAGCCCGTTAAGCGTTCCCTTGAGGTCCCGGGCAAGCTCATCGACCAGATCTGCAGTCCGGTGCTCTGGCAGCAATCCATGGAGTGGATGATCAATAAGGGTTACGATCACTTCGTTGAAGTGGGTCCCAGGAAAGTACTGCGAGGACTTATGCGCAGGATCAATCGAAACGTGAAAGTCCTCAACGTGGAGGATGCGGAAAGCCTCTCCGTTTTCCTGCAGGCGAATCAGTGAACCTCGATGGTCTCCGATAGCCACGTAAAAGCTTTTCTCCCCACTCCCTCCGGTTTTTTGGACGGTTTCTCAATGGACTGCCAAAGTCTTTCCCAGGAGAGGGAAGGGACTGTGGGGGACCGATTCTCAGGAAGTTCACAGTGGGACAGGCGACGCAAAGAATGACTCCCATATTCGCGGCCGTTTTGACTCTCTTCCTGATTTTATATGATTATTCCATGACTTATCCTGAAGAGCGCGCGGCGGGAGTGTCTACGCCCCACGTTCTGCAGGGACAGGTGGAGGGGACGGTCATCCATGTGGACAAGTATGCCGTCTACATCCCCAATTATGTCTTTTACTGGGATGACAGGATGAGCAAGAAGGACATCGATTCTCTTACAAAAGCCGCTGAAAAGCTGAGAAACAAAAAGGCGATCATCACTTACTCGTCCACCGGGGATCTCGCAGTCGACAGGCGCCCCTTGCTGGTTGATATCATGCCATCCGATGAGCACACCAAAAACTTGACCCTGTGGAGCTCTTCAGGCATGGAACCGGAGGTTTCTTCGCAGGAGGATCAGTCCAATGCATCGCAACTCGATGAAGAACTCGAAGACGAGGGGGAAGAGGAGGACTATGTCCTGTCTTCCAGCACGCCCGGTCCTCGACACCTGGATTCGTCCTTTTTCGATGAGGAAGAGGAAGTCACACCCATAACCCGGGAGGAAGTGGTCCGCCTGATCAATACCTGTATGACGGCACTGAGCAGGAAGGATTTGGATACATTGCTTTCCTGCTATGGCAAGAGGGTGGAGTATTTCAACAGTGGACTTGTGGACCGGAATTACCTGAGGGATGACAAGGAACTCTATTTCTCCAACTGGGACAAAATTGAAACGCACCTCGCAGGCGATGTGGTCTTGATCGTCACGGATCAACAAGACATTAGAATCGCCAAGTTTGAGTCCGCTTTCTCTCTGGCGAATCGAAACAGATCCATCACAGGACGCGCAGAAAATATTTGGAAAGTCAAAAAAGTGAACGGTCGATTGCGAATAGTGGGAGAGAGGCAGAAAATCCTGGTTCGCCAGTGAAATGGACCTGCCCCAAAACACTATCATCAAGGTTCACGGATAATACGTATCGATCCGGGAATGACTGCATTCCCGTTTTTTTAGCGCATACCAATTCATGAGGATCCAGGTTTACATACCCCCCTTTCCCTCCTTTTTCATGATCCCTCTTCGCTTGAAGAGTCGAAAGACTGTCCGTGGAGACGCTTCACAGATGCAACGAGATCCTCCCAGCTCTTCCCGCCTCTCTCGTGAATATCCAGCACCATTTGCACTATGGCGCTCATTTCCATGTTCGATGCGCCTTCATCTTCCGTATAGACGGGAGTGAGACAATCCACCGTCAACCGCATTGCTTCCCCATTGAGCGTGAGGATTCCGAGACGATCCACAACGACAGGTGCCGCGTATTTCCTGCGGAACTCCAGCAGGAAGCCTTCGGGGGTTTCCCGCGCAACGACCAGTTGTCCATTGGGAAGCCGGTATCTTTTACCATCAGCGAGATCAGCCATCGACAACCTCCTGTTCATCTCTCCATTTGAATACCCTCCTCAAAATACTGATTGCCAGGTCCTTTGCAAGGCTTTTGATTACACTCTTACATCCTTCGCGATGTAATGCTCTTTTTGGGTGAGATCTGGAAGTGATGTCGGGTCCGTCGGGACGCTTCTTTTGGAGGATGCACCGGTATGCAGGGTGCGGTGCGACGGGTATGTCCACGGGAGGAATCGTCTCGTTGTTGCCTACCACGACATATCCCCCCCACGGTATCCTGTCAAGAATGCGTGGAATTACAGTGACCTGAACATGCTGCTCATAGTAGGTGAACAGACTGTTTCTGAGGAAGACCAGATTGAAAATCCCTGCAGGCGGGGGATCCTGAACCACATCGCTGCATTGCCAGTGTATCCCTTTCTTGAGACTGTCTCTCACGCAGAGCAAGTCTCCTCTGTGGATGAAGTATTTTTCCCTGAGCTCCGGCTGGACTTCCTTGAGGCTTCCTGGCTGATACTCGCCTTCCTTCGCCCTCTCTACCAGAACAGGATTCAAATCCGTCGCCCAGATCTCCATTGGAGGCAAACCGGAGTCGACTTCCGTCATCTCATTCCAGAGAATCCTCAGGCTGTAGACCTCTTCTCCCGAGGCACAGCCCGCACACCAGATGCGAAGCATTTCCGGTGCCGCAAGGGCCAGGTCTGGCAGGACGATTGTTCGGAGGACCTCCCACAGAAGACGGTCCCTGAAGAAACGACTGATGCTGACCGTCAGCGATTGCCGCGCTTTTTTCTCCTCACGGGGATCTCGTGAAAGGAACAGGAGGTAGTCGTCGATGCAGTGCAGTCCAAGTGCTTCCATGTGACGGATCAGTCGCTTCTTGACTCCCTTGCGCACCTTTCGGTAGCCTTGCCTGGAAAGGCTAAAAAACGAGAGAATTTTGTGGAAGGAGACATCATCCATAGCATCATGCAAGGAGAACAATACATCAATGAAATGTTGATTTTCCCCGAAGGACTCGTTAGAGGAGATGATTCCTCGTACCTTCTCAATAAGTAGGTCGGGATTCCAATCCCGACGGCGTTTGCACTCAGATGTCGGGTATGGAAACCCGACCTGCGAAGGAGCTGTATACCGGACTTATTGAGAGGTTACGATTCCTCCAGTCTGCTTTTAGCCTGGAATAGAGTGAAAAGCCCACAGAAAATGCCAATGGGAAAGGGGTATTCTCTTCATAGGAGAATCGGTCGATGCGTCTCTCTCTCATAGGAATGTCCGGTTCAGGCAAATCGACCTGGTCAAGCAGACTGGAAATGGAAGGCTTCCGCCGTTTTTGCTGTGACGACCTGATTGCAGAAGAGCTTTCGGACCATTTGCTCAGGACCGACGGATCCAGAATGGATCTGGGGGAATGGATGGGTTTCCCGTATGAAGCCGGCTATCAGGAGCGGGAGTCAAAATATCTTGCATATGAGATCCAGGTTCTCAGGGAGATCCTGTCCTACTTGTGGAGTCTCGATCGGACCAGGGGCGAAAAGGTTGTCATCGACACAACCGGAAGCGTCATTTACACTGGTGAGGATGTCTTGAAAGACTTAAGGGCTCAGACAACGGTGGTTCATCTGGAGACTCCTCCCCATATGCGGCTTCTTATGCTCAATAGTTACATCAAAAAGCCGAGACCTGTTCTCTGGCGCGGTGTCTTCCAGAAGAAAAGTGGGGAAACCGACGCATCGGCTTTGGCCCGATGCTATGAGGAACTCCTTCTCCAGAGGGAGGCACTTTACAAAAAGGCTGC
>JAAYUJ010000576.1 GCA_012517775.1 Deltaproteobacteria bacterium | reverse complement strand
TCCAAGATCGATTACATCGTTGTCAATCATGTGGAAATGGACCACTCCGGGGCACTCCCCGAAATCATGGATCTGATCAAGCCGGAGAAGCTGATCTGTTCCACCATGGGCAAAAAGGTTCTCATAGATCACTTCCACAGGGATGACTGGCCTTATGAAGTCGTAGAGACCGGTAAGAGCGTAAGCCTGGGAAAAAAGTCCGTCCAGTTCATGGAAACCAGAATGCTTCATTGGCCGGACAGCATGTTTTCCTACCTGGTCGAAGATAAAATGCTCATTTCGAGCGACGCATTCGGTCAGCACTGGGCAACCAGTGAGCGTTTCGACGACGAGATAGACCTGGACGAACTCCTGTCCCAATCGGCCAAGTATTACGCCAATATTTTACTGCTCTATTCGCCACTGGTTCAGAAGCTTCTCGCCAGCGTCCAGAAATCAGGCATGAAGATTGACATGATCGCTCCCGACCACGGACTCATCTGGAGGAGCCACCCCCAGAAGATCATCGAGGCTTACGACAACTGGAGTCAGCAGAAAGCCCGGAAGAAGGCAGTCCTTATTTACGACACCATGTGGCAGAGCACCGAAACCATGGCCCATGCCATTGCAGATGGATTGAATCAGGAAGGTGTGGATTTCAAGATGCTCAATCTCAAGCACAACCACCGAAGTGATGTCATGACGGAAATCCTGGATGCCAAAGCCCTCGTTCTGGGCTCCTCCACCCTGAACAACGGTATTCTTCCCACCATGGCCGACATGTTGTGTTACATGAAAGGACTCAAACCCGTCGGCAAGATCGGGGCTGCCTTCGGATCCTACGGATGGAGCGGGGAATCCGTCAAGCTCCTGACTCAGGCACTGGACGACATGAAGATTAAGGTCGTGGATGAGGGAATCCGGGTGAAGTTTGCCCCTACTCAGCAGGATCTCGAACGGTGCATGGAACTGGGGAGGAAGATCGGGAAGATGGTAAAAGAAAATGGGAATTGAGGAGGCGTTTCCAGAGTCCGCTCAATGCAGTCCCTCATGCTCCTTTGGGGCACCCTAAACAATGAAGAGTCGCTTTGTAGGTCGGACTTCCGTACCCGACATGTGTTCGTAGGGATTAGAATTCCGACCTGCGAGCAGCACAACAAAGAACTTCTTGGAACAGATTCTTGTACGGGGTGCACCTGTTAGCAAATCTGGCTGACATGGCAATTGGTAAGTCCAACGAGAAGGGACACACCCACTGTGCGCCATGCCCGCGAAAGGAACATGCCCAATCTTCGGGGATTCTCCATGTGGCATTGAACGCCTGTGGAGCTCAAAAGGAGTCTTTAAACGTCATTCCCTCATGCTCTAAGCGGAAACCCAGATTTTTCCAACTCCCTGGACCCACGCTGAAAGCATGCGGGGGTGACAATGCGTGTCAGCAGAGGAGGACGCATAAGGACCTGAAAGGTGTCATGGAGCCACTCAGGGAGACGCTCGTTTGCTTTCACGGGGGAAACATTCTAACGAGTCTTGTTTCCTGACATCCTCGCACAAACGAAAACCCAAGGGGGGCAAGCCGTCAAGAAGGGTGGCCCGCCGATACGACCTGCCGCCTTGCCTTGGCCGGCAAACCCGTATTCGCTCGAGGCGACGGCTCAGGACTGCTGCAATTTGATCTTGTCCACCTCCAGATTTGCCTTTTCATAGAATTCCGCGTCGGAAATCTTCCCCTCGACGTAGTCACTCCATGTCCCGAAATTGTTGAAGAAGCAAAGCCCTATCTTCCTGTCTTCGCAGACTTTCCTGTAGATGCTGTTGGCGCGCTTTGCCCGCAGTTTCCTCTCATCATCCTTGTCTGTCTCAGGGTCTTCTTTTTCGATAACCAGGTATTTTCCGAAGTTCCTGGAAAACTCAGCCAGTTCGACTTTCGCTTCCTGCTCCAGTTTGGCTTCGTCGATCTTTCCATCCACAAACTTCGACCAGGCATCGAAGTCC
>JAAYUJ010000575.1 GCA_012517775.1 Deltaproteobacteria bacterium | reverse complement strand
GCTCCATAAACCTCTTTTGCAACGAGGGCAACACGGTCCCTCAACTTAGTCTCCAACGGATACAGGAACTTGAAGTCGTTCTTCTCATTACAGGCATCGACCACTGCGTCGGCGAATTCCAGAGCCCCTTCACCACCGTTTGACCAGTGTGTGGAAACGGCACAGCGAGCACCAGCCGCTTCCGCATGCCTTTTTACTATCGCGATCTCATCCTTGGTATCCGTATGGAATGCGTTGATGCAGACGACCGGATTGATTCCGGCCTTGCGGATCGTTTTGATATGATGGACCATGTTGGGAACGCCCTTTTCCACCAGGTTCAGGTCTTCCTTGGTGTACGCATCAGGCAGCGCAATACCTGCAATGACCTTAGGACCGCCACCATGCATTTTCAAGGCACGAATGGTTGTGGTGAGAACAGAAACATGAGGAATCAGCCCACTATAACGGCATTTCACATTCCAGAATTTCTCAAACCCGATATCTGCAGCAAAACCGCTCTCCGTAACATGGTAGTCAAACATTTTCAGACCGATTCGATCTGCAATGATGGAAGACTGCCCGACAGCGATATTTGCGAAAGGCCCGGCATGAACCATACAAGGTTGATATTCGGCTGTACACATAAGAGTCGGATTGATCGTATTGCGCATCCAGGCGGTCATAGCGTTCCCGACTTCGAGATCACCCGTAGTTATTGGATTTCCACGCTTGTCAAATGCGACGGTGATGTTATTCAAACGCTCCTTGAGATCAGGTAAATCTCTTACAATGGAGAGAATGGCCATCAGTTCCGAGCTCACCGCGATTCCGAACTTGGACTGCATCATGTACCCATCCATGCGCCCACCAATCCCTATGATGATGTTCCGGAGAGACTGGGCACAGAAATCGATGATCCAACCCATTTCTATCCGGGTGGGATCAATATCCAGGCGGCGCATCTTGGTCAAACGAGCCAACTGCTCATCATTATAATTGCGCTCATGCTGCATGCGCGCGGTCAGCGCAACCATGGCAAGGTTGTGGCCGTTCATGATGTCATTGATATCACCGGTCAGCCCCATGGAGAATTCGGTCATGGGTATCAAGAGTGAATTGCCGCCGCCCGCCGCGGTTCCCTTCACGTTCATGGTCGGTCCACCAGAAGGTTGCCGCAAGGCTCCTCCCACGTTCTTGCCCCGCATGCCCAATCCCTCCATTAAGCCACAGGAGGTGGTGCTCTTTCCTTCTCCAAGGGGTGTCGGGGTGATGGCGGTTACTTCGATGTATTTACCATCGGGGCGATCTTTGAGGCGATCGATAATCTTCATGAAATCCAGCTTGCAGAGCCTCCCCATCGGTATGATTTCATCCTTCTGCAACCCCAGCTTCTCCTGCCATTCCCAAGGAGTAGGCATTTTCTTTTCAGCAGCTTCGGAGATTTCCCAATCCTTCATTTTCGTCGCATCGTAGGGCATATTCAGCCTCCCCTAAAAAAGTTAACATGCTTGATTCAATAGAAAAACCCTGTCCACCCTCTCCAAACACACCGTGCTTCTCAGCGAAACATCTCTCCTTTCACCCCCCCTTTTGTCTGAAATTGGGCGCAGTCAAGCGAAGAGAAAAAAGGCGTGAGCCAATCCTTCAGAAGATCGAAAAAGGACAGAGGACAAGCTGTGGGATACCAGACATGAAATGTGCTCGCCTGACTCACTCGGACGGCAAAGATACTGAGAAGGAAAAAGGAACTCGAACGGCAACGGTGAGCGAATAGATATGATCGTGTTGTTTACTACGAATGTATGCGAAGCAGCACAAAACTACCGAGTGCGTC
>JAAYUJ010000574.1 GCA_012517775.1 Deltaproteobacteria bacterium | reverse complement strand
TTGTATTTTCATTATGATTCGTCAGGATTTCATCTTTAACGATCATACTCAGATGAGATTGGAAAAGCCCGGTTATGAGCAGGATATATGAAGCCCTGGAGAAGGCCAGGCGGGACAGGCATACGGATGAGAGATTCGATCTTGTACCGGTGATGGATAGTGCGAAACCATGGCCCGGAGGGCTCGTCGCTCTCGATGACCCCGATTCTCATATTGCGGAGTGTTTTCGCTTTCTCAGGTCCAAGGTCATCCGGCCTGCTACGGGCGAGCCTCCCCGGACCATCCTGGTGACCAGCGCACTAGGGGAAGAGGGAAAGACTTTTGTTGCCTGCAATCTGGCGGCGAGCATCAGTCAGAGCCTTGAAGAGCATGTGCTCCTCATAGATGCCGATCTGAGGTCTCCCCGTGTACACGAGGTCTTTGGACTTCACGCCTACCGGGAAGGATTGTCCACTTTTCTCACAGGCCAATTGACCTTGCCCGAGCTCCTCAGGAAGACGGAAATCAATAAGCTCACGATTCTGCCTGCGGGAAATTCCACCGACATCCCTTCCGAGCTTCTGTCGTCCACGAGAATGAAGGACCTCATTCGAGAAGTGAGAGAACGGTACAAGGATCGATTCGTTATCATCGATTCCCCACCTTTGGAATTGACTGCGGAAACCTCCGTGCTTGCCAACCAGGTGGATGCGGTCATTCTTGTGGTGCGGCACGGCAAGACCCCTCGCGATGCGGTGAAAGCAGCGCTGGGAAAAATACAAAGGGAAAAGCTCCTTGGAGTGGTATACAACGGCTACGATGAGCCCCTCAAGCGATATGGCGCTTATGCCCGCTACAAATACGGATATGGGGGCCATAAGAAATAGGCGGTTTTTCACTCAAGGGCGCGGTCGACGCAAGGGTCCATAAGCACTAAAAAATTTGCGTCTTCCGCGCCTTTGCTGTTATAGTGCCATCCTGGTGATGGTCTATTCCCTGAGCTTATATCCTAAAAGGCCAGGTAGAACAAGGCGTTAGCCGATTGTGGCCCACTTTCTCAATAAGTAGGTCGGGATTCCAATCCCGATAGGCGTTGCGCCGGGGTGTCGGGTATGGAATCCGATTTGCAAAGTTTTCGTTACCTGGACTTGTTGAAAGGATACACTATAGTTTCACCACGAAGAGTGCGAAGGGTTGGAGATATTTTGGCGGGCGTTTGGTGTGTCTTGCACTGGAGGAAGAGGTCTCGAAAGGGGGCGGGGCGGTTATGAAGAGAATCATTGTCTGGTTTTTGCTGCTGACGGCCTTGTGTTCCTTAGCCGCAACGGGGAGCATGGCATGGGCGGCGGAGGGAACGGAGCAGGAATCCTCGGCGGCTCAGGAGGTGGAAGTCTCTCCGGTGGAGGAATACGAGATCGGAAAAGGGGATGTCCTGGATATCAGCGTCTGGAGGGAGCCCATGCTTTCCGGCGAGACGGTCGTGAGAAACGACGGAATGATTACGGTGGCTCTTCTCGGGGACGTCAAAGCCGTGGGCCGTACTCCCATGGAGCTGAGAAATGAGATTCAAACGAGACTCAAGGAGTTCATCGGAGAGCCGGCGGTGACCGTTACCGTCAGGACGCCGGCAAGTCAGAAGTTCTATGTGGTCGGTGAGGTGAGGACTCCCGGAGAGTACGACCTGGT
>JAAYUJ010000573.1 GCA_012517775.1 Deltaproteobacteria bacterium | reverse complement strand
TTCGGGCGATCGTCGTTAATCAGGACATCACCGAGCTTAGAAAAGCAGAAGGCGAATTGAAGCGTTCCGAGGAGAGACTGCGTAAAAACGTTGAATTGCTTCAATTGGTTTTTGACGGAATCAGCGACCCCCTCATCATGTTCGACGGTGAGGGTCTGGTGAGAATGATCAACAGAGCCGCAATGGATTACTATGGTGTTGTGGAGTCCATGGATGTTTTCGGGAAGCCGTGCTTCCAAGGGTTGAGAGGAAGAGAAACGGCCTGTTCCGAATGCCATTATCCATTTCCGACAGCGGACGGGGCTTCGGTTACTTTTGAGCGAAAGGGACTCAAAGACAAGGGAAAAGTGGGAAGCGTCACCATCTATCCTGTTCCGGGTGAGTCCGGGGGGCGGGATGCCTTCATCGTCAAGATCAGCGATGTCACGCGGGCGAAGATTCTGGAACGACAGATCCTCCAAAACGAAAAGTTGGTCTCTCTTGGCCTGGTAACGTCGGGAATCGCCCACGAAATCAATAATCCAAACAGCTTCATATACTTCAACATCCCCATTTTGAAGCGGTACCTGCTGGAGTTGCTGCCTATCCTGGATGACTATGCCATGCTCCACCCTGGTTTTGAAGTGCTTCACATGTCATACGGAGAACTGAGAGAGGACATCTTCAGACTGCTTGAGAACATGGAGCATGGTTCCCAGAGAATCAACAAGATCGTGGGGGTTCTCAAGAGCTTTGCCCGAAAGAGGGACCCCGGGGGGGTGCAGAAAGTGGACCTCAAACACTTGATCGACAAGGTTGTGGCTCTCTGCCATGCGGAAATGAGACGCAGGATCAAGTCATTTGAGGCTCTGATTCCCGACGGCCTGCCTCCACCTGTCTCCGACCCCTAAGCCCTCGAACAGGTTCTCCTGAATCTTCTGATCAATGCGATTCACGCAGCGGACAAAGAGGACTCGAAGGTCACGTTGAGGGTTGTGCATGGCGGTTCAGACTTCGTCATCGAAGTGATCGACAATGGCTCAGGCATGGATGAAACGGTACGCAATAGAATTTTCGATCCGTTTTTCACAACGAAGCCATCCACACTGGGAACGGGTTTGGGACTTAATATCTGTCACAGTCATGTGGAATCCCTGGGGGGACGTATTGAAGTGGAGAGTACTGTCGGCGAGGGATCTGCCTTCCGCATTGTGCTCCCACGGGCGGGTGAGAAGTGAGTGCGGATCAGCCTGTTCCCACGGCGATTCAATGGTAAGATCTCTATTCAGGCTGATTTTGGAGGAGCGGCGATGAACAGCACCATCCTTGTAGTTGATGACGAAAGGGATTTTCTGGAGAGCGTCAAGAGGGGTCTCGTCATTTTGGGATACAAGAATCTCCGTCTACTGGCCGATCCACTGGAAACGGCGCGATTAGTGGAAGGCGGCGAAACCTACGATATCGCTCTCCTCGATATCACCATGGCCGGCATGAACGGAATGGAGCTCCTCGAACGGATCAGGTCCTTCAGTCCCGGAACGGAATGCATCATGATTACTGCAATCAACGAGGTGGGCATTGCTGTTCAGTGCATGCAGAAGGGAGCTCATGACTACATGGTCAAACCCATTCTTCATGAGGACCTTGTTTGAGGATCAAGCGCGCACTGGAAAAGAAGCGTCTCATGGACGTCCTACAGCTGAAATCCAGCCCCTACCTTCCCACTCTTCAGAATGCCGGGGCCTTCCAGGACATCTGCACCATTTCCATTCAAAAACTAATGAAGGAAGCGGAGTTGCACGCTGCCAGCGACCTGCCGGTGCTCATCACGGGGGAGAGCGGCACAGGCAAGGAACTTCTCGCTGGAGCGATCCATAAGGCCAGCTTAAGGGCAAAGCTTCCTTTCGTGGCCATCAACATGGCCTCCATGTCGGAGACTCTATTCGAAGCGGAGTTCTTCGGCCACACCAAAGGGGCTTTCACGGGTGCTGAGAGGGAGCGTTCGGGATACCTCGAAAGTGCCCATAAAGGGACCCTCTTCCTCGATGAAATCGGCTCACTTCCTACGAGCCTGCAGGCCAAACTGCTGAGATTCCTCCAGGAGGGTGAGTTTATGAAAGTCGGTTCAAGCAAGCCGATGAAAGTGGACATCCGTTTGATTGCGGCGACCAACCAGGACCTGGATCGGCTCATGGCCAAGGGACTCTTTCGCAAGGACCTTTTC
>JAAYUJ010000572.1 GCA_012517775.1 Deltaproteobacteria bacterium | reverse complement strand
TTTCACGGTTATCCAGCGCCAGGTATTCTGGTCGGCGGATTCATGGTGGACCTGGCTATTCGGCACATGCCGAAGGGAATTCTTATAGACGCCATCTCCGAAACCACCACCTGCCTCCCCGATGCCATTCAACTCCTGACACCCTGTACCATTGGAAACGGCTGGCTGAGAATTCTCAACCTGGGTCGATTTGCCTTGACTCTTTTCGAGAAATACGAGGGAGAGGGAGTCCGTGTTTTCATTGATCCCGCGAAATTGAAGCCATGGTCGGAAATCGAATCCTGGCTCATGAAATTGAAACCCAAGGCGGAGCAGGATAACGAATTGCTGCTTTCCCAGATTGAGGAGGCCGGCTCCAGTATCTGCGGAATGCAGACGGTCCGTGTTCAGAGCCGATTCCGAGGCAAGAAAAGGAGAGGCGGGTTCACCATCTGTGCTCTCTGTGGCGAACCATACCCCAAGCGAGACGGGGCGGTCTGCCGCGCCTGTCAGGGGGAAGCGCCGTATGAGCTGGATGAACGCGAGTCTTTGTTGAAGGAAGATCCACCCCTCAGGGCGATTACCCCTGAGAATGCCATCGGCAAGAGGCTGTTGCACGACATGACCATGGTCATCCCGGGGGAAAGCAAAGGACCCGCGTTTCTCCGGGGATATCAAGTGACGGCTGGCGATCTCTGCCGACTGCAGCAGATGGGGAGACAGTCGGTTTATGTTGAAGAGGGTAATGACGTCTCCGCCGAATGGGTGCACGAAAATGAAGCGGCGCTGGAGATGGCTCTTAGAATGGCCGGAGACGGCATCATGTTTGATGAGCTCCCCAAGGAGGGAAGAATCACCTTCAGGGCCGCCCGTGACGGTCTTTTCATCGTGCAGGAAGATCAGCTCGAACGCTTCAACATGATTCCCGGCGTGATGTGTGCCAGTCGAAAGACATGTTCCGTGGTCAGCAAAGGACGACAGCTTGCCGCAACGAGGGCGATTCCACTCCTATTGCCGAAGGTGGACATGATCAAGGCTCTTGCCGTGCTGCACGACGGTCCCCTATTCAGCGTTGTCCCCATGAGGGCGGCGCAAGTCGCGATTCTGGTCACCGGGAGTGAGGTCTTCCAAGGCCTCATCGAAGACAGGTTTGCCCCCATCGTTACCGCGAAAGTGGAGAAATACGGGTGCAGAGTCGTGGGAGAGCGCATTGTGCCCGACGATCGCAATGTCATTTCCAGGGCGGCAATGGAACTGATTGAAACCGGGGCGGATCTCCTCATCACTACCGCCGGCCTGTCCGTGGATCCGGATGACGTAACCCGCCAGGGACTGCTGGATGCCGGGGCAGAGGATCTGCTATACGGTGCTCCCATAATCCCCGGCGCCATGACCCTTCTTGCCCGCATTGGAGATGTCCCCATTATGGGGGTCCCGGCATGTGCGCTCTACTTTAAAACGACCGCTTTCGACCTCTTGCTTCCCCGTGTCCTTGCCGGCCTGACCATATCCCGCCGGGATCTTGCCAAAATTGGACACGGCTCCTTCTGCCTGGGGTGCAAGAGCTGCACATTCCCTAAATGCCCTTTTGGAGGATGACATCTCTTACACTCATGGGAAAGCACCTATGAATCCGGATCATCGTGTCATGCGACTGCATCTCTGGATAGAAACCGATACAGGCCTGCTTTTCGGCCTTGGAAGGGCTCTTCTTTTGCAAAAGATAGACCAATTGGGATCTATCAAGAGGGCGGCGGATGAGTTGGGAATGTCTTATCGAGCAGCCTGGGGCAAGATCAGGAAGAGCGAGGAGATACTCGGAGAAAAGCTCATTTTGCAGGGGTGCAGCAAAAGAGACGGCTGCGAGCTCACGGAAGCAGGCAGACTCCTCATGGAGAAGTTCCTGCTCTGGTATGACACCGTGGAAAAGGAAGCACTGGAAAAAGCCAGGGAAATGCTTCCGCTGCGCATAAAGGGGTACAGTGAAAAGAAGAAAACAGTGGATTGAGAAGGCCTCACCACAAAAGTATCATTCCAGACTGCGAAGCCCCAAAGATCTACGGCAACCGATCCCATCCCCACGCCTCCCGGCATTTATGCTACAAATAACATTTGGAAATCATTCAGAAATACTCTAGACTTCCGATACGATTTCGCGTCCGACGCGTGCCGCCACTGTCTCGAAACGGCTCGTCCACAGTCATGCCCGAGGGATGGAGTGGTTGGTTGCGAAAGAGAGGACATGCTGGATGTGGCGGCGAAAAGGGACGAGGAGTTGGAGAAGAGCGATCCCCACTTCAGATGCTCTACCCGGATGAGGTGAGAGACATCTCGATTGTAAGGATCAGAAGCTAATTAATGCTAGGAATACGCTGGCATTATGTTATGCTAGTTTTGACATAATTGTTGGAACTGAGGGACTGAGGCGTTCGGGTTGTATCGGGAGTGTGCGACACCCCGGTTTCTGACCGAGAATCTTTCCCGCGCATATTTCGTAATCTAAGATCACCAGTCTCACCAAAGATTGCAAGTGCTGGAGGCGCAGACCAATTGGGGGTAAGTAGCGCCGTTATATATGTCAATCTTGATATATAAGGAGAACCGCCTATGGAGTGCAAATGGGTCCAAACCACCTGTCCCTATTGTGCCTGCGGCTGCGGGCTCATCCTCCTCGCGATTGACGGGGAGATCGTCGACACCCTCCCATCCCGCACCTCTCCAACCAACAAGGGGACTCTGTGTATCAAAGGCTGGAACGTTCATGAATTCGTGCAGCACAAAGACCGTTTGAAGAAGCCGTTGATCCGGAACGGCGGTTCCTTCCGGGAGACCTCCTGGGATGAAGCCCTGGGGTATGCCGCCAGGGAGCTGCGTCGCATCAGGGATACTTATGGTCCCGATGCCATCGGTATCCTCACCTCCGCCCGCTGCACCAATGAAGAGAACTACATTCTCCAGAAATTCTCCAGAGCAACCCTTGGCACCAACAACGTAGACCACTGCGCACGACTTTGACACGCCCCGACCGTGGCAGGTCTTGCCATTGCTTTCGGAAGCGGCGCCATGACCAATTCCTTCGACGAACTGGCGGAAGCAGAGTGCATCTTTGCCATCGGCTCCAATACGACGATCGCACATCCCATCGTTTCCTCGAGGCTTTTCAGATGCAGAAAGAACGGTGGAACTCTGATTGTTGTGGATCCCAGGAAGACGGAGATCTCCCGCTCCGCGGACATCCATGTGCAGCACAGGCTCGGAACGGACGTCGCCCTCATCAACGGCCTGATGCACATCATTCACAAGAACGGCTGGCACAATCAGGAATTCATCCAGGAGCGTACGGAGGGCTTTGAAGAACTGATCGCTACGGTAGAGGCATACACCCCCGACAGGGTGGCCGAAATCACCGGAGTGGACACGGAAACCCTTGCAAGGGTGGCTAAAATATATGCCCAATCGCAGACAAGCGCCATCATTTATTGCCTGGGGATCACGCAACACACGACCGCGGTGGACAACGTGAAGAGCCTTGCCAACCTGTCCATGCTTTGCGGGCAGATCGGGAGACCTTCAACGGGTGTCAATCCCCTGCGGGGCCAGAACAACGTTCAGGGAGCCTGCGACATGGGAGGACTGCCCAATGTCTACCCCGGGTACCAGGCGGTGACCGTTCCGGAGAACCGGAAAAAATTCGAAAACGCCTGGGGAAGAGAGCTTCCACCAAACGTTGGACTGACCATTATGGAGATGATGGGAGGGTGCCTGGACGGAAAGATCAAAGGGATGGTCATTCTTGGAGAAAACCCGGTCATGAGCGATCCCGACTCCCGCCATGTGAAGGAGGCATTGCTGTCGACCGAGTTCTTCATGGCCATTGACATCTTCCCCACTCCAACCACAGCCGTGGCTCACCTGGTTCTGCCCGCGGCATCCTTTGTCGAGGTGGATGGCACGTTCACCAACTCAGAGCGGCGCGTGCAGCGGGTGCGAAAGGTGATTGATCCGATGGCCGGGAAAACAAACTGGCAGATCATCCAGGAGCTTTCGACTCTACTGGATTATCCGATGCACTACGAATCGGCCGAGGAGATATTCAATGAAATGGCGAGCCTTACTCCTTCCTTTGCAGGAATAAGCTATCCTCGCCTGAACGAGAAGGGGATCTGCTGGCCCTGTCCAAATCCGGACCATCCCGGGTCCCCCATCCTTCACGTCGGTAAATTCACCCGGGGGCGGGGACTCTTTCATGCCATTGAGTTCAAGCCGCCTGCAGAAGCGCCTGACGATGAATATCCGTTCTGGATGACGACGGGAACGGAGCGCGCCCATTATCTCACTGCCACGATGACCCGGAGATGCATTCATCTGGATCGGGAAATGCCCGAGCTCGCGACGGATTTGAATCCAGCCGATGCGAAAAAAATGAACATTCGAGACGGTGATACTGTCCGCGTGACGAGTCGGCGAGGAACCCTGCTTTCAAAGGTTTGGGTGACGGACCGGGTGAAGCCCGGTGTAGTCTTCATGCCGCTCCACTTTGAAGAGGCAGCGGCCAACCTGCTGACGAATCCGGCCATGGACCCGATCAGCAAGACCCCCGAGTACAAGGTTTGCGCCGTGAGGGTCGAAAAAGTCGATTGACCTGTCACAAGGCGAGTGACACGCACCCCCATGCGAATCATGGCCGGGCCATCCGGGCGCAATAAGCGCCAGTCCGGTGCGAGGGTATGGGTCTGAAACAATCAGGGTGCCCTGCACCGGGCACCCTTCCTGTTCACGGGCTTGTCTTCCGCACCGAGACGAAGTGCTCCTGCATGGCCATGGCTCCGCCGGCCGGATTCCACAGGTCGAGCCCTTCGGGCATGAAAGCATTGTCCGCAATCCCCTTCCCAAGAGCGCGGCTCTCCACCGGAAGCTCATGCCCGAAACCGTGAACCAGAAAAACTGCATCAGGATGAATCAATTCGGTCACCTTTGCCTTGATGGTTCCCGTGTTTACCCCGTTGCTGACTTCTACCAGGTCGCCGTCCGCGATCTTCATCGCTTCAGCGGCGCTCCTGTTGAGCCGAAGCGGGTTTTCCGGCATCAACTCAGAGAGCATCGGGTTGTTGGCCGTACGCCCCTGCGTATGCACGGGACATCGCCCGAAGGTGAGGCAGAATTTTCCTTCCGCGGGAAAAACCGGTGGCTTGTAAGGTTTGAGTGAGGAAAGACCCTGCTGTTTCAGCTTCTCCGCAATGAGGTCGATCTTGCCTGAAGGCGTGTTGAACTTGAGCTCCTTCATATTGCGGTATAGGGGCTTCTCCGCCAGTTGGACCATTCCGGTGGCAAGGAAATCCTCAGCGGTTACTCCCGTTCCTTCCAGTTGATACCTCCAGATGTCACGGACGGAATTGAAGCTCAGGGGTTCAAGACCCAACCGCTTGCTCAACCCGCATAGAATCTCTCAGTCGGCCCTCGTGTCGAACCGGGCTTCAACGGCCCTCTGGCGCAGGAAGAAATAGGGCTTCAGCCCGTTCTTGCAGGCAATGATGCTTTCCCTTTCCAAATAAGGAGACAAGGGCAGCACTACATCCGAGTGCCAGGCGGGTATCCGACCAGCTGAAAGTGACGGAGACGAGGAGATCGAGCTTGTCGAAAATTCTCTTCAGTCTCTTCGGGTCCGGAAATCCCATCAGAGGATCATGTCTATAGGCGATATAGGCCTTGAGTGGGTATGGATCTTCCGTCTCTACGGCCTTGAACGCCAGGTGAAGGAGCCCCGGACCGGCATCGAAATGCGGATACCTCCACCCGACACCGTCCGCCCTCTGCTCCTTGGGTTTAGGGAAGAGATCGGCGAGCTTGTTCAGACCCTTTCTGCTAAAGTCCCCCGGCTTGTTGGTCGGTGGAAGACCGCCTCTGGCGCCGATGGCCCCAAGGAGGGCGTTGATGATGTAGACGGACCGGGACGTATAGAAGGAATCCAAATAACGGGCTGTCATCCACCCCGGATGCCAGAGGACTGAAGGCCTGGAGCGGGCGAGCTCCCTGGCGAATCCGGCGATTTCAGCGGCGAAGATTCCCGTTTCCCGTTCTCCCCATTCGGGAGTAAAGGGCCGCACGAAATGATGGAGCTCGCTCAAGTCCTTGATCCACTTCTCCGCAAGCTCGGAATCGTAGAGCTTCTCGTTCATCAGAACGTGAATAACCGCAAGATTGAAGGCATAATCCGTCCCTGGGCGGATCATGAAGAATTTGTGGGCCTTGGCCGCGGACCCGTTTGCCCGGATATCGATCACAGTGAGCCTGCACCCGTTGTCCAGGCCTTCCATGAGGTCGTTCACCTCTTTCACGTTGATGGCCTCCAGAATGTTCCGTGTCTGGAGTACCACATGGCGGGCATTCTTGAGGTCGTAGACGAGGTCTTTACGGCCGAAACCGAAAAGGGACAGAGCCGCTTGCTGCACATTCCGTGCGCATGACGCATCGTGATTGCAGTAGTTCTGCGACTCCAGGCCCTAACGAATGCCTGATGAAGATCCTGAAACGGCCCACCTCTATCGGAGAAGAGGATGCTTCGCCATCCGTCGGTATCGATGATTTTCTTCCATCGATTCGCCACATAATCCAGAGCTTCATCCCAACCTACCCGGCGCCATTTCCCTTCTCCACGGCCGCCTTCCCGAATCATGGGAAACTGGGGGGCGTTCATCGTCATTCACAAGAGCCACGCCGGCAGCTCCACAGGCGCAAAGTGCCCCATTGATCCCTGCCGCGTGGGGGTTTCCCTGAATGAACGCGCATTTTCCATCCTCAACTTCCACCTGTATGGGGCAGCGCACGGTGCACATACCGCAGACACTGTATACCTGCTTCTTTGCCATCGACATCTCCCTGAACCACTTTCAATATGGTCCACTGCTGCGATACAAGGCATCTCTATGACCAGAACCGACATGAAACTGGTAGCAGCCTGTTCCACACCCTTAAGGATTCTCTTCGAAATCCGCTGCTTCTTCCATGATGCATCTCAGGCAATACTCTGAGAGCACAATTTGGCGCTCTTTGATTAACCCGTCCCGGCCGCAAGAGCAAAGCAAGATATACGGAGGCAGGAGCTCCGCAGTGATGCGCATTTCCTGCTCTCGCACCTTTCTCCCGTTTCTGTGCGCATCGAGATCGATCAGCTCACCCATCAGATGCACTCTGCGCAAACATGTCCGTCTTCAGCATCCTCAAACAGCCTCTCCATTGATGACGTCCACACGAAAGGATAAATCTTCAAAATGAACGATATTGAGACATCCATAATCCTGTTTGATTTCGAAAAGTCTCTCCGCCGACCATCCGAGAGCCTGGCAGAGCATGATTCGGTTGACTCCGGCGTGTCCGACCATGAGAACAGCCTCGTGATCAGAATGGAGCACCTCGTATAAGGCAGGGATGAGCCGTTGGATACACTCGAGAAAGCTCTCCCCCCCAGGCGTCTTGAAATGGAGAATGTCCCGGCCCCTTTCTTCATACGCTTCCCGGTAGCGTCTCCGGATTTCCATGTAACTCTCTACTTCCCATCGGCCGAGATTGATTTCCCTCAAGTTCTCCAATGCCAAAGGCTCCAATCCATGATCCCGCGCGATGATCCGCGCTGTTTCCACGGAGCGTTTCAGATCGCTGCAGTAGACCGCCGCGAAGGGTATATCCTTTAGACGCTCCCTGAGCTCTTCGGCCTGCCTGATGCCCTCCTCGTGGAGACTCAGGTCAAGCTGCCCGATGTAACGTCGACCACCCCCGTTCATTTCAACTAGACCATGGCGAACGAGATAGAGAACCTTCCCTCTCTGTCCCGCTGCAATCCTTTTCAGACCTGCCATGTGCCGTTGAAAGACACTCTCCACGGAACATCCCAGGATTATCTCAATTCGATTCTTGACGATTTCAGCGTGCCTCCACCTTCTCCGGATCGCCTCCTGGATTTCAGGTTCTCCACCGTATCTTTCCATCGATACGGCAAACCGCTCGTCCATCGAAATGATCCTATTTCCATCAACATATTTGTCCGCCAGATAGATCAGCTCCGCCTCACCAAGACCGCTGCGCTGCAAGGGAATGTCCATGTGCACCGCGACAATTTCCGCCAGATGCCGGTAACCCAGGTCTCTGAGAGCGGCGGCACCGGCCGCTGCGTGATGGGGCTCTTTCCTGGCGAGGTCGTGTAGGAGACCTGCAGCCACGATGAGGTCTGTGTCGAGGTGGCAGCCTTTCAGGTTGAGATGGACAGCGAGAAGTCTTGCAGCCTCAGCGACTACAAGGGAGTGTTCATTGACCGGGCGGGGCGTGCCATGCATAGCCCACATAGCGCGGCATTCCCTCTCTGTGGGGATCTCCCGCCGCTTGTAAAGCCTTTTTATTTTTGCGTAATCCTCCGGAAGATCGCAGTCGAGCGGTATCCCCTCATCGACCACATCCACATCCCGCGCGCAGTTTTCGTAGCGCTTCAGGAAAGCTCTCAGACCTCCTTCATGATCCGGCTCAAGGTCTTCAGTGATGCAACTCAGATGGATGAGAGGCGGATGCCCCCTTGTCCCCAGAAAGCTAGGATATATGACGGTCGATTCACATTCCTCGTACGTCTTCAGAAGCGCCTCAATAGTCCCAGGCTTCACCAGAGGGATATCTACAGGGAGAAGAAAGAAGGCCCTGGTGCCGGATTCCAGAGACCGCACTCCGGCAAGGACCGATGAGAGCATACCGCGGTCGTACTCCTCGTTGTAGATATGTTTCACTCCCAAACGATCAAGGACTGGTGTGATTTCCTCCGACTGAAATCCGATCACAACGCGCACATCCTCCACACCGGCTTCAAGGAAGTGCTTGGCCGCCTCTTCCACAAATGTCCTATTTCCAAGGGGAAGGAGAGGTTTAAAGGAGCTTGTTCGCGATGAACGACCTGCCGCAAGGATGACTGCAGCTGTCCCGGATGCTTTTCTCATCGGTTTCTCTCGGATCTTTCCCGGATCATTTCCCCGACGATGCTTACACCGATTTCCTCGGGCGTCTCGGCACCGATGTCGAGACCGACAGGGCAGTGCACTCGCTCAAGTTCCTGCGGGGGAAACCCCTCTTTTCTCAGTGCATCGTAGATGGCGTCCCGCTTTCTGCGACTGCCGATCATTCCGATATATCCGGCTCCGCTTCGGAGTGCCTGGGCAAGGACCGTTTTATCGTAAGCGTGGCCCCGGGTGACGATCACCACATAGCTGTCTTCATTCACATGGAGATCTTCGAAGGCACGGTCAAATGACTCGAGTACATGGACCTGATCGGCGTTTTCGAATCGTTCCCGGCTCGCGAATTCGGCCCTGTCATCGAGGACGACGGTATGAAAGCCAACGAACCTTGTGAGTGGAGCAATGCTCCGGCCAACATGCCCTGCTCCGAAAATATATGCTACGCCTTGATGGCAAAGGGGTTCCACAAGAAAGAGCCCACCATCCTCCTCTAAGACCTGCGGTTTTCCAATGCTCGCGCCTTTTGCCAGGAGCTCCATTCTATCCCGGCTCAATTCCCCGATGCTTGTGCCGTCGCTTCTCAGCAGGGCCTGCTTCACCGTGCTGTCCCACCCGTCTCCCGTAGGTACTCCGGTTATGAGCCATGCACGCTTTCTTTCCTTGAACACCCTGTCGATCCCCTGGTGAATCGCAAGCTCACCCGCATCATTTCCGTCCACACGACGGACCAGGACGTTGATCTGTCCTCCGCAGATCATGCCCAGCTGCGCCGCATCCTTGTCCGAAAAAACAAATTGTCTCCTGATCGCCTGCCCGGTTTGCATGACTTCCCGGCCCAGTTGACAGACCTGAGCCTCCTGAATCCCTCCTCCAATGGTACCGACGGTCATACCATCCCCAAGGATGATCATTCGCGTACCCACAGCCCGAGGAGCCGATCCACTCCTGCTCAGGATCAGGGCAAGGGCAAAATTCTCTCTTCGATCCAAAAGCTTCAATATCTCTTCGAATATGTTCACCTGTGATGCCCCCTCAATTTCTTTCATCCACGATCCGCTGTTTGGAGGATCCTGTTCCGATGATCCGTTGGGACGTTGCGGGGTTCACTCTGCCCGATATACTCTCTCAATAGGTGAGTCATGATTAGGTGAGTCATGATTCCAATCCCTGCCTGCTTATTGAGAAGGTACTGTTGGGAATGAAACAGAATGTCAATGGTCCCCGACAAAGGATCGCGAAATGCTGAGCCGGCCTCGTCGAACGATACCCCATCCATTTTCAGCTTTTTTAGAGCTTGCCTTGGATCCCGTTTGAAAAGCCGTGCCATATTATACCATCACTTTTCATTCAATCGTGGTCGACGGGGGGTGCGGCTTTTTTACGATCCGCTGAAAGAGCGGGGCCGTCCCTTTTCTGGAAGTCTCCTCTCTGTGATCGGGCTTGAGTCTTGGCGTCATTCATACCG
The DNA here is from genome assembly GCA_012517775.1 of Deltaproteobacteria bacterium. GTDB lineage: Bacteria > Desulfobacterota > Syntrophobacteria > Syntrophobacterales > Syntrophobacteraceae > JAAYUJ01. The sequence continues at coordinate 6,309 of JAAYUJ010000572.1, read as the reverse complement.
GCTGTGATACAGAGCATGCGTAGACTCATTGCATGCCGTCGAAGCCCAGGGCAAATTCAATGGCCTTCCTGACTGCCCTCATGCGATGCAATGAAAGTTGCGTGATGAAGGCACCCACCTTCGCTCTTCGAACAGTCTGAACAGTGCTCAAGTTCACTGGACAGTCTCCAAAGAACCCGTCAGCTTGACTGAGTATCACCTCGGTTGGAATCGCTCGGATGGTTGTGGTGATGGGTGCGACAGTGAGGGAGTTGAGGAAGTAAATGGCCGAATCACGTGTGAGAATCTGAACCGGCCGACGTTTGTCCGGTTCCCTGAAAGTCTACCAGTACACGTCTCCTTGTGTCATGGCTCTCCCCGTGGCTGCTCCGATTCCCAGATGTCGAATTCAGCTGGTGTAATGGGATGTTTTGCATAGCCTTCGGCGTGCTGCTGCTCAAGTTTTGAGATGGCATGCCGCCTGAGTGCAAGCTGCAGGGCCGCACGAATAAAAGCTGAGCGAGTGGTTTTGAGATCCTGGATCACCTCCTCCACTTCATCGAGCAATGGTTCACCTATGGTCATTTGAGTGGTTTTCATGTGTCACCCTTACCGTGGATAAATATCCACAGAATAATCCATACACGAATGGCGGTCGAGTGCCCCCGAAGGCATCGGACATCATCTCTCAAAAGCCACGCTGGAAAAAGCATTCAACGAGCCAATTTCTGAGATTGTGCGTGCGAACGTTCCGGTTGAGCCGCGCGACTTTTTTCGCGTCGGACTCCAAACGGTCGCTATACGACTTTTCGTAACGGGTGCGAGATGCCGTTTGCTGATGCGTGGAGAATCGTTCAATCTGTTGAGAACTCACTCTCCCCGGCGTGAAATGCTGCAAATGGTTTTCCCCCTCGCCCATCATCCCTCGCACATTGTGACTGCACGTTACAAAAATCGTCAACCACTTCTACCAGAATAACTGGACAGTAGTAAGTTCTCCAGGATATTTGAAATCTTATCTGCTAAGTCCCCGAAATCTTCCATGAGGCCGGTATGAGGCTTCATTCTTCGACCCAAACAATTCCAGCGAATTAAGAGAACTCACTGCTGTCCAGGTAATAAGTAGTTCGGGATTCCATTCCCGACAGCGCTTGCACGCAGATGTCAGGTGTGGAAACCCGACCCACAAAGCTTTTTCTATCTATACATATTGAGAAGTTACGTCTCCTTCATCTTCTGAAATGGGATGATTGTTTTCGCCAGCTTGTTCCTGCTTTTCGGATTCGTGCCGTTAAGAAAAAACGAATTACTTCAAGGGCATATCTTCCGGGATACTGCAGGGCTGATGCTCATGGCTCTTGAGAAATCGATCACCCGGGGAGGCCGCAACGGCGCTCAAGCTTCGATCACGCCAACCGAAGCTCCAGGTGCCCGACCGTTCCATCAAAGAGAAGGTCCACCCTTTGCTCAATCTCACTGACTTCTCGGCGGTATTCCTCTACGAACTTCTCATCTTCAATGGCGAGGAGATTGATGCGGACATTCGCGATCGCAACCGCCGCGGCGGCACGGGCAAGGTGGAGAGCGGCCCCGGCGTCCGTGGCCGCATTGGGATTGCCTCGCTCAATGGCCGGTTTTGCGAGGTGCATCATCTTCTCTGCCGCGCGCAGGGTCTCCAGGGGAACCATGGCTGCCTTCTTCAAAGCTTCCTGAATAGCGGCCAGCCTGGCCTTTCTTTCTTCTTCCGTTTTCCGGGGAAGCCTGCCGGCCGCGACAACCTCCTGGTAAGCATCCGCATCGCCATCCACCAGAACGAGGAAATGTTCAGCCAGAGCCTCCGCTTCCTCCCCGATCCGTTTCATCTCTTCCCATGCGGATTTGAGACTTTCTTTCCCAAGGGTGACACGGGACACCATGGAGCACAGCGCAGCAGCGAGAGCACCGCAGAGGGCCACGGCGCTCCCACCGCCGGGGACCGGAGCTCCCTCGGCAAGCTTCCCCACAAAGCCCTGAACGGACAACGACACGAGCTTCATGTTCGTATTCCTTCCGCACCGGGATGATTCCGACTGTTCCGGCTCACTCTTCCTGTTCAGAAAGCGCTTGAAGCAATCGCAATTCCAGGACCTGATCGGGACTGAAACCGGCCGTCTGCATGTAGTAGGCGAGGCTGTCAAGCATGGCCGTCGCCGGGACCATCCCATACACTTCGGTTTCCACCACGGGTACACCCCACCTTCGAGCTTCCATGCGGATGAGCTCCAGTACGCGGTAGAGGGGATTCCTTTCATGGTCGACAATGTTCAGGCTCACCTGAACGAGGCCACGTTCCTCCAGGGCCAGCCCGATGCCCTTCACATCGCGCAACCCGCCGCTCGATCTGCGCACCGCTCCGGCAATCTTCCTGGCAACGTTGACATCCCTCGTCCCAAGATTGACATTGAACGCAACGAGGAACTTCCTGGCTCCGATGACCGTCGCACCCGCCGTCGGGTGAAGTCTGGGTTCCCCCACATCCGGGCGCCTTTCAGGATGGCTGATTTCCGTCTTCAGCCCTTCAAACTGACCCTTGCGTATCACTTCCAGGTCCCTGCGATCCGGCTTCAGAGCAGCTTCTTCGTAGTAATAAACAGGGATTCCCGTCTCCTGATGATAGCGTTTGCCAAATTCCCTTGCCAGGAAAACGCACGTCTCCATTGTGATGTTCTGCAGCGGAACGAACGGGATGACGTCGACAGCTCCGATGCGCGGGTGCGCCCCCTGATGCTCCTCCATGTTGATATGCTCCAGGGCAAATCTTGCCGCTTCAATGAGGGCATCCTGAAGCGGATCGGGTGCCCCTGCCAGACTGACCACCAGGCGGTTGTGGTCCCTGTCCGCCCTGTGGTCCAACAGACCGCACCCCTTTCTACCTCTAAACAGCTCAACAATGCCCTCTATGATTTCAGTCCTTCGGCCTTCACTGAAATTGGGCACACATTCCACCAGTTGCCGAGCCATAGCGATCCGACCTCCGTGGAACACCAGAATGCATCGAGTGTGCAGGACCCCGTGTTCCTTTCCAGTAATTCCTCAATAAGGACCAGCTAAGGACAACCCCGTAGGTCGGGTTTCCATACCCGACAGCCCGCCACCGTAGGTCGGGTTTCCATACCCGACACACCAGCGCAAAAACTGTCGGGATATGAATCCCGACCTACTGGTCGAGAAGCTGCTCGTTTCAGCGGGCCTTCAAAAACCCGGATCGACAAGATGGAACAAACGCTTTCTCAGGCATGATAAGAGGCTCAACCCGTTGTCATTTCATCAAAAGCAGGAATCCAAACCTCTGACGCTCCTCCTGGACCGCAAAACTAGAGCAGCTCCCCGACCGCCGATTCCACCCGGCGCAGCAGTGAGCCATTCTTCATGAGGGCGACCATCGTCTCGATGTCATGGGACAGAATCCGGTCCGATTCCAGGTGCAGGATGGATTCGCGAATCGTCCTGTAGGCGGCCAGCGTTCCATCCCCGGGCTTCAGATTTGTGAAGAGGTCCAGAGCCTGAGCTCCGCAAATGAGCTCGATGGCAATGACGTACTCGGAGTTCTTCACCACCTCTCTACACTTGCGGGCGGCAATGGGGCTCATGGACACATGGTCTTCCTTGTTGGCCGAAGTGGGTATGGAGTCTACGCTGGCAGGGTGGGACAGGACCTTGTTTTCCGAAACGAGGGACGCTGCCGTGTACTGGGCGATCATGAATCCCGAATTGAGACCCCCTTCGCTCACGAGAAAGGCCGGAAGACCGCTCAACTGGGGATTGACCAGCCGCTCGATGCGCCTTTCGGATATATTGGCCAGCTCTGAGACCGCCATGCACAGAAAATCCAGAGCGAGCCCAACCGGCTGACCGTGGAAGTTTCCTCCGAGGAGAAATTCTTCTGAATCCGCAAGGATCAGGGGATTGTTCGTGGAGGAATTCATCTCGGTTTCCAGCACCCGCCTCGCGTAGCCTATGGCGTCCTTGCTCGCCCCATGAACTTGGGGCGAGCACCTGAGGGTGTAGGCGTCCTGAACCCGGCGGCAGTCCTTGTGGGAAGTCACGATTTCGCTGTTCCGGATCACACGGCGCATGTTGTCCGCCGCCGCGGCCTGGCCGGGATGAGGCCGCACCTGGTGAATCCTCGGATCAAATTCCGTCCGGCTGCCCAGGAGCACCTCCAGGCTCATGGCCGCGGCGATGTCCGCCATCTTGGAAAGTTGCCCCGCGTCATAGACGGCAAGTCCCCCGATCGCGGTCGTCATCTGGGTCCCGTTCACCAGGGCAAGACCCTCGCCGCCTTCCAGGTGAAGAGGCCCCATGCCGCATCTCCTGAGGGCTTCCGCCCCTGTCATCAGTCTTCCATCATGGAATGCCTCCCCGAGACCAATCAGGATCAGAGCCAGGTGCGCCAGTGGAGCCAGGTCCCCGCTGGCTCCCACCGATCCCTTTTCCGGGACGGCGGGCAGTATCCCCTGATTGAGCAGGTCCACGAGCCTCTGAACGGTTTCCAGCCGTATGCCGGAATGACCCCTCGCGAGATCCTTCACCCGGAGGGCCATCATGGCCCGGACGGTCTCCTCTTCGAGCAGATCGCCCAGCCCCGCAGCGTGGCTCATGAGGACATTCTGCTGCAGGAGCCTGGCTTCCTCGGCGGGGATGATGACGTCGCTCAGGGCCCCGAAGCCGGTGGTCACTCCATAGATGACCCGCCCTTCTAGCAGCCACTTTTCCACAAGGTTCCGAGCTTGGGATATCCTCTCCCGGGACTCCTCGGCAAGGCGAATCCCTGCGCCATTTCTCGCGATCTCTACAAGATGCTCGATCGTCATTCCATCCACGCCGATCACAATCTCTTTCATTGTCCGGCCATCCCCGAGGCAGAGGTTATTGTGAGGGAATCCGCGGAAAAAGACTGATTCGAGGTAATTTCTCAATACGCAGGTCGGGATTCCAATCCCGACAGCCCTTGCATCAGGGTGTCGGGCGCAAAACTCGACCTACAGAGCGCTCGTTACCTGGACTCATTGAGAAGGTACAATTCGAGTGCGCCAATTCCCCATTCTTGTAGACTCGCACGACCGGGGAGACACCCGCATGATAGGCCAGGATGGCAGGGCTGTCTCCATCCAGGAGAAGGAAATCCGCGCTCTTTCCCGCCTCGATGCTTCCCACCCGTTTCGACAGCCCGATTGCATAAGCGGCATTGAGTGTCGATGCCACCAGTGCCTCCTGTATGGAAAGGCCCATGTTGACAACCGCGAGGCCGAATACGAACGGCATGGATTCCGTATAGCTCGTGCCGGGATTGCAGTCGGTGGCAACGGCGATGGGGAGGCCGAGCTCCAACATCCTGCGGGCCGGCGCGTACTCCTCTCTCAGGCTGTAGGCGGTTGCGGGCAGGAGAACACCGGTGACTCCGGCCCGGGCCATGGCACGGATGTTCCCATCGTTTGCCCGGAGGAGGTGCTCCGCGGAGGTCACCCGGAGGTCCGCCGCAAGGCCAGCTCCTCCCAGGTCGTGAAGCTCGTCGGCGTGGATCTTGAGCCCAAGGCCCTCCTTCCGGGCAGCTTCCAGGATTCGGCGGCTCTGGTGCTTATAGAATACCCCTTTTTCGCAAAAGACATCACAGAATCGGGCGATCCCCTGTCTTGCGACCGCTGGGATCATCTCGCAAACGACGAGGTCCACATAACCATCCGGATTGCAGGCGTACTCCCCGGGCACGGCGTGAGCCCCAAGAAACGTGGCGACGACGTCCTGCGGGACATCCCGCCGGACCTGCTCGATGATCCGCAGCATCCGAAGCTCCGAATCCGTATCCAGTCCGTAGCCGCTCTTAATCTCGAGGGTGGTCGTTCCCAACCGGAGGGCGGACAGGACGTGCCTGCGGGTCATCGCGAGCAGCTCCTCGTCCGACGCCGCCCTGACAGCCCTTACGGATGTGAGGATGCCTCCTCCCCGGCGGAGGATATCCAGGTAATCCGCTCCCTCGAGCCGCAGGACGAACTCCTCCTCCCTCCTTCTTGCAAAGCACATGTGGGTGTGACAGTCGACGAAGCCGGGAATGATGCAATGACCTAGGCAGTCCACCTCCTCATTCACCTGGCGGAAAACGGGGTTTTGCAGGACCTCTTCTTCGTCCCCGACGGCTTCGATCACGCCGCCCTTCACGCAGATGGCCCCTCTGGAAATGTGAGCCACCTCCCCCTGGCGTTTCCCGGCAAGAGGGGTCCCGGTGTCGATGGGAGTGAAGAGTCGCCCGTTTCTGAAGAGTTTCCGAATCATGCCAAATCCAGCCTCAGGGGA